>JADFXS010000001.1 GCA_015233515.1 Deltaproteobacteria bacterium
ACGATTTATCAACTTGATTTTGCAAAATAATTTTTTGACAACTGTAGAAGATTGGCCAAAGGTCCCCGGCAGCAAATGATACTGAACCTCGGACATGATCTACCGCTTCACCAGGATCAATGGAAAGAACTCGCCAATCGCATCGAGGCGATCATTTCCAACCAGCCCGACCTCTTCCCCGTGTCCGACGAAATTGAAAAACTCGCCCAAAAGTACGCCCGAAAAATCATTCGTCGTCATGAACATAATACCCCGGAAACCGGTCCGGAAACATGCCCGCCCGATTACCAAACCGTGGATATCAACAGTGTGGATAATGAACAAATCCGCTCCGTGGGTGGCGAACATGTCGTTTGGGAGACTATCAAGGAGCTCGAATTGGACCGAAAGTTCAAGGAATTGAAATTCCAACCCGCCGATATCGAGGCCGCCATCGGCGTTATTGCCGCGCGATTGCTGGCTCCGGCCTCGGAGCGGGCCACCCATTCATGGCTGCAAAATCAAACCACGCTCGATGACTTGATAGACACGAACTTCGATTCCCTTTCGCTGGACCGCGTCTACAAAGTCTCCGATATGCTGCTCGAAAACAAAGGCGACCTCGAAGCTCATTTGAGGGTCAAGGAAACCCATCTATTCAATCTGGAAGAGAATATTATTCTGTATGATCTGACCAATACCTTTTTCGAAGGCAGCGGCAAATACAATTCCAAGGCTCATTTCGGCGTTTCCAAGGAAAAAAGAAGCGATTGTCCCCTGGTGACCCTGGCCCTGGTCATGGATGCCGACGGCTTTCCGAAAAAAACTCAAATATTTGATGGCAATATCAGCGAGCCGGGCACCTTGGAAAAGATCATGCCGGGGATAGGGTCGCCGGAGAAAAAGCCGATCATCGTCGCCGATGCCGGAATCGGGACCCAAAAGAATATCGAATGGCTCTCAAATCAGGGATTTGATTATATCGTGGTTTCCCGAAAACGCCTGACGAAAATACCCGCGGACATGGAGATGGTCCCTGTCCGTGATGATGATCGGCGATCGGTCCAGGCCGCCATTCATACGAACCCTGCCGGTGAATTGGAGGTTTATTGTCACTCCAGCGCCAAGGAAGTCAAGGAAACCGGCATCAAAACCCGATTCGAGAAACGGTTCGAGGCGGCGTTGGCCAACATCCAAAACGCCCTTTCGAAAAAGGGCGGCACGAAAAAATTTGATAAAGTCACGGAAAAAATCGGGCGATTGAAGGAGCGATACCGCCGGGTGGCCCGAAGGTACGAGATCGAGGTCGAGAAGGAGGACCTATCGGGAAAAGCCATCGATATTCGTTGGCGCATGAAGCCGGTCGATGACACCAGCGGTTATTATATCCTGCGCACCAGGCGAATGGATTTGAACGAAAAACAAGTATTCGATATATTCAACATGCTGCTTGACGTTGAGGATGCCTTTCGTTCCATGAAATCCAATCTCGGCTTTCGACCGGTCTACCATCAGGTTGAACGTCGATGTGACGGTCATCTGTTTATTACGGTCCTGGCTTACCATGTCCTTCAGACAATTCGCATGAAACTTAAAAGCCATGGTATAAGTCATGATTGGGCAACGATCCGAAGCATGTTGTCAACCCATCATCGTGTCACGACATCAATGAGACGTTCCGACGGCAAAATGGTCTATATCCGAAAGACCGCCAAGCCGGAGGAGTGTCACCTCAAAATCTATGACGCCCTGGGCATGGCCCATCGACCCGGATCCATCCGCAAGACCATCTTATAGCCGATCACCTCCACGCCGACTCTTTCGAAATCCGTAGTGCCTAAAACCGATTTTAACCATGGATAAAACCTTGGATTTGTTGTACTTAATTTTTAAACCATGAAGTTGGGTTAAGTTTTTGCTCGCTAACCCCGCAGCAAGTTACGGAGGATGCGCTCGCCTGCATGTTCAATTTTGAGGCCCTCAAAATACGCGGTATTCGTGCGGCTTCAAATTTTCGCCGCCCTCGAGCTGGGCCAAAATTGCTAGTTTTACAATCATCTCTGAAGTGAAAATTTCACCGGGCCAATGAAACCTTAGTTGCCGGCGGGGTATCGAGGTCGAAGGGGATGTCTCGAAAAAAATGTGAAGGACCTTGTAAGCCCACCTTTCAATTCTAATGAGGTTTTATCCTTGCCGCACGGTATTGCGGCCGGCATTCTTGGCCTCATACAACGCGTTATCGGCTCGACGGAGGATATCATCTTCGATCTTGTCCGTATTCATTTGCCACTGGGCGATACCGACACTGATGGTGAAATGAATCATCGTCTGCTCCACCAAGGGTGGTGAAGCCTCGATGGTGGCGCGAATGCGTTCCGCCACGGCGGAGGCGGCGTCGGCTTCTGTTTGTGGCAACAAGATGCAGAATTCTTCTCCCCCCATTCGTCCGAGAAAATCAGTGGGGCGCAGAATCCCTTGGACCACGGCGGCGAAATGACGCAAGGTCTGGTCGCCTATGGGATGGCCATAACGGTCATTGATCTGCTTGAAATGATCGAGGTCGATACTCAAAATACAAAACGGATTGCCGTACCGGGCGTTGCGTTGTCGTTCCTCCGCAAGCACCTCCATGAAGTAACGGCGATTGGCGCAGCCGGTCAAAGAGTCGGTTCTGGCCTGTCGGGCCAATTTTTCGTTGATGCTAAGCAGCGTACGGCGATGCTCCCTGTTGGTCTTCACAAAGACTACACTTCCCGTCACAAAGGATATCAGCAAGAATCCGGTCACGAACAGCAAGGCAAACACACTCAGGCGGTCGCGTTCGATGTCGGCCATCCCGCCTAGGAAACGATATGCATGTATATTTAAAAGATTAATCAAGCTGGGGTGAACGGCAAAGACACTCGGGAAAGGTTGATCAAGCCAGTTGAAAAGATTACCGGCGCCAAAGTCTTTAGACGGGGTAATGCTCAAAGGGTTGAATTCTTTGCGCTTGTAACGGCTCTCTCGGGCCGCGGCCGATAACCGCTCCACCCTGGCGCCGGGTAAGGCCCGCATCAACAATTGAGAATCGCGCGCCAGAATGATTACATCGTTCTCATCGCTGAGAAAAGTATTTGGCGCCAACAGTTCGATGAGACTGTCAAGGTTCGTCCTCACGCCGACGGCTCCAAGAAATTGGCCGTCCTTGATTACCGGAGAGATGAAAAAAAGCCCCGGCACGCCTGTAACGCGACCTACAGCGAACTGGCGGCCATTCTGACCGCGCCTCGCGGATTTAAAGTATTCCCGATCGGTATAGTTTGCTCCTGTATAGTTCATTTCTTTGGGTGAGACGCCCACGGCAACGGAGTCACCCGCGGCATTCATCAACCAGCATGCATTGATTCCAAGGTCATTGATGCCCACGATTTGAGAAAGGCGTTCTCCGAAATCTCGGAGTTCAGGATCGGCCAGCCATATCCTGTGCCGCTCGGCATACGGCAGCGGGGAAGGCGTCACATCGGGACCGAAACGTGAAAGCAAGGATATGGTTTTGGGTTCACTGGCGATTATGGTCGGTATATTTCTAACATGAGACAAGCTTCGTTCGATAATGGCGCTGACGACCCGGGCGGTTTTATCCGCCTCAAGTTGCTCGCGAACTATGAGTTGGGTCAGACGATTCTCCGCCAATGCCCAGGAGATATACCAGGCAGCTATAACCCACAAACAGAATATCGCGGCATTCACCGCTAAAAACCGCCATGATAGCAGTAGAAAAAAATATCCTCCGGGATTTGACGGGTCGGGCGACAGCCATTTGCGTTGATATCCATCAGATCCGGGCCTTATCTCGGGTTCGTTGGCAAGACCTCGCCTTGCCGGCAAATCCTTGATGATTGATCCTTCGGTTTTATTATAGTCAAGCATGGGCTGCCCGGTTGCTCCAAAATATTCTGTGAGTATTGTAATGATACCAAGAAAGGCAACGTAAGGAAAGAGCATGCGACCTCGAGAAACTACTTTGGGAATTATTAATGTCATGAATATTGCCAAGAAATGGTTGTCCCCTCGACCTTGAGGCTTTTCGTCTCGAGGCTGGGCTCTTATGGGGGCTTCTTTTTAATGTAGGCGAGCGCCTTCCCCCAGGCGAGCCGCGGAGTGCTTCAGCGACGTCAGCTTTTCATCGAATACCAGTCGACTTTCCGCGTTATGTACATAATAGCCGCCAACACCATGAATAAACAAATCGAACCGATCAAAAGAGCATAATCCTGATTCATAAGCAGAATATAAAGATATCCATACAGAAACAGAATTACCAGGCTGATAATCGAAGAACGTTTATAGCCGCCTAAGACGAATATACAATAGAAAAAAATGAGGGAGGTAACCGCAAGCGTTGCGCATATATAAGCCAGCAAAAATCCGATATGCTCGGCGAGCGACAGCTCCAACAGATAAAAAATGCACATCCCCGCGCCTACCAGCAAATACTGAATCGAGTGAATTCGAACTTTTATTAGAACTTCAAAGAGCCATAAGGTAATAAAAGTCAAGGATAAAAAAAGAAACTCATATTTAATGCTTCTTTCCGACATGCGGTAGTGATCAACCGGAGTTATAAACCTTACTCCAAACAATGCCGAGGAAACAGAATCATCGAACGCGGTTTCGCTTTTCCATTTTTGTGGAAAATTTCGACCTAGGAACGGAATGCTCCATTTTGCCTGAAATCCATCGTTATTGATAGTTCGTTGCGCGGGGAGCCAATTTCCTTGAAAGCTGGGATTGTTCCAGTTGGCTTTGATCTCAACCGTGGTTTCTCGGCCGAAAGGAACAAAAAATATGCCTTCGCTGCCATTTAAGTTCAAATGAAAAGAAAATTTACCGGCATCTCCGGACAACCTGCCGCGCATGGGGACATGGATACCCGTGGATCGTCCGCCGAAGTCTCCTACCCCGGGCAGAAAATTCAGTTCTTCACCATTCCACTTGAGGGCAGCTTGATTGGTTATCGCCCGGGCATCGGAAATCCGCAGCGTTAGATGGGCCCGATCCCATAAGATATCGTTCGGGTCGACACCCCATTCGGAAAAATCCGGGTGAGTGAATTGTCCGGTGATATCTAACTCCGTGGAATAGACCGGTATTTTGAATATTCCCCGATAGCGGACTTCACAATTGAGGTTCCCGGTCGATTGCAGATCGTCGGGTAGAAAAACGCCATGCTTCAACTCGGTTCGCATTTTGATGACGCCGTCCTTGTCGGTTTCCGATATTTTTTTCAAATAAGGTATATATAGTAAGGGGCCGATTATAGACTGCTGCACACCCCATTTTGAAGTAACTTCCTCGATGGCCTCTTGCCTCCGGGCCTGTCTTTCATGGACGGAATTTTTGATCATTTCAATAGGAATCTGGAGCAGTAGAATGAGGAATCCTACCAAAATTATGCGCAAGAGTCGTGAGCTTCTAGCTAACTCCAATAAACTGTTGATCCCGTCCTTATTTTCCATATGAAAGCCTTTCGTAAGCGAATTAGGAAATATTCAGATAGCCCGCCTTTTCGCGGACAAGTTATATGCCGTCGATTGAGTAGTGACTGTATCTCATGTAACGGATTGTCAATTAAATCGATGATGACAGAGCGAAATGACTACGTCAATACCAAAGTCGATAACTTTACAAGCAAGGGTGGATTCATGACTTTGTGGCGGGAAGACGGTAAATTGGGACATGGCCGACAGCATGGACTTCGAAGCCTGGACTGTGGTAGATTGGATTCAGCTTGGTTCTGATATGATGTAGCCCTGTTGATGGATCGGAGCTCGAACAAATAACCGAACCTGAAATGGAAGCCGGATCAGGCCGAACTTTAAGGCAAGTGTATATCGCGTATCGGCCCCTTGATTTTTGAGCACCATGAGGCAATCTTCGTCAGGCCCTTCCGGAAAGCGAGGGAGAGATGGGAAAAATACTGGCGAGTTTAATGGTGACTTTATTGTTAGGGTGGCCAGCTTATTGCCGGGCCGGCAAAGTCTATATTTGGGTTGACGATAAAGGCGTGACTAACGTGGCTAATTATCAAACCGTCAACACGCCGGCCGATGCCAGAGTCATGAGCTCAGGGAAATCCGATGGGATAGGAAAAACCATCTCCCCCAAGCCAACATCCTCCAATTTACCCGAAACCAGGGAAGCACGGCCACAACCTATGCCGCAGTCGACTTCCACGCGAGAATCCGGGCCGATCGGAGACAATATTAAAAAATATCAAGCTGTGGGAGAAGAACAAGTGAACCGGGCGATAAACTCGCTGAAAACAAAGTAGGGTCGGAGATTGATCATGCTGAGCAAGCCTTTGATTTTTGTCATATTCATGGCCTATATTGCCTTCGGTGATTTGCTCTTATCCACATTTCCCTAAAAATATTAGCGCTTAATCATCTCGGCGGATAAAAATTGCCGGTAATTTTGTCGTGGATATCGCCTAAAGAGAAACGCTTGTCTGTTTTAATTCTTATGTTTGACAGTTACTTTACTTCGAGTTAATCTTTCCTTAAGTCGATAAGCTTCGCATAGAGGTAATCATATCGTCATATGGGCCTGATCGAGCGACTTCTGTCAATGTTACGTGTCAAGGTTTCTCCGCAAAGCCTAACGCGCAAGGCCGCCCAATACGCGTCCCGTGAAGAAGTCGCGAAGTCGGTCGAGTCGTATAAACAGGCCTTGCTCATGGATCCTTTATATGTCCCGGCTTACGACGGCTTAGGCAAAATTTATTTCCGCCTGGGTTTTCGCGAGGAGGCCGAGCGGGAGTTCCACATCGCCGAGGGACTTGAAAAACTGGTAAAAGACTCGACGGATGTGGACGCGGCCATCAAAATGGGGCGAGCCATGTTCGAAAAGGATATGGGTAAAACGGCCGTCTCTCTTTTGGAACCTGTTTTGCAAAAAGTTCCCACTCATCTGGAGTTAATCAAGGTTTTGGCGGTCATTTATAGAACCATGGGGCATTGGAAGCGAGCGATAGAGCTTTATCAGACTGCGGTGAATCTCCAGCCTCAATCGCCGGAGTTTTATATTGAGCTGGGTGAGGTGGAGGTCAGGGCCGGACAAGAGGAAGAGGGGCAAAAATTAATCAATTACGGACAAGTGCTCGGTCGATTACAGTCTAATCCAGGAAATGCTTCCACGCTCATGGAAATGGCCAGATATCATCTGGCCAATAGCGCTTTTAATCAAGCCGCCGACTTCGCTCGTCAGGCTCTAAAGATTGATCGTCAAAATCAGGATTATTGGTTGTTTCTCGGCGATGTCTATCTCCGTTCCGGCCTTTATCCCGCGGCGGTGGACATTATCAGGCAGGCGGCCAAGATGAAGCCGGCCGACCCGCGGCCGCAGCAATTGTTGGCCACGGCCTATCGGCTCACCGGCCGCCTCGAGGAAAGCAAAACCGCCAAAGCCCTGGCCGCCATGTTGGAATCAGGTCAAAAAGAAACCAAAACTCCCCAGGAAGCCGCCAAGTTCATTAAGCATTTGTTGACGATCGGCCAGACCGAAGACGCGGAAAAACGTTTGAACCAGCTATTGGTCATGTGGCCGGACAACGCGGATTTATTGATTATTCGGACCCGTTTATTATATAAAAACAAAAGCTACCAGGAAGCGATCAATATACTGAAAAGTATCGCCGCGGAGCGAGGTCAATGGGCCGAACCGCACATGATGCTGGCCATGTGCTATCAAAAACTGGGCGACAACATGAACGCCCTGGCCGAAGCTCAACTATCCACTCGCCTAGCCCCCAAGAGTCATACGGTTCACAAGGTGCTAGGCGATATTCTGCGGGAACAGAAAAAATTCAGCGGGGCGGAAAATGCCTACGAAACAGCCGATAATTTACGGACGCTGAAAAAAGATAAATAGACGCCCCCTATGCTTGGAAAAAACCGGACGAGTGGATGAATTTTTTTTTCGTCAAAGCTGTTATAATTTCCGTAGTTGCGAACATCGGCCAAGGCTTAAGCTGTGAATCGGTCAAGTCATGATCTCAATATCGGCCTGCTTTACCAATGATCGGTCTTTTTTCGCGATTCCAGATATAGAAATCTCAAAATGTCTAAACATATAGATGAGTTGACCAGATTAGCCGGCCGGGCCATGCACGATTACCGAATGATCCAAGACAACGACCGGGTGCTGGTGGGCTTGTCCGGCGGCAAGGACAGCTTGGTTTTATTAGAGCATTTAAACCGGCGGCTGGCCAGAATCCCTATTTCTTATCATCTGGTGGTTGCTCACTTGAATCCAGGCTATGAAGACCCTATCCAGACGGCCAGACTGCGGGAGTTCGTAGGGGCTCTTAAATTAGAGCACTACTTTGAGGACACTGACTTTGCCCGGACGGCTCACTCCAGCCTCAACCGGGAGAATCCTTGCTTTTTGTGCGCCCGATTAAGACGACAGCGACTCTTTGAACTAGCCAGACAGAGCAATTGCACCAAGGTCGCTTTGGGGCACCATCGGGAGGATCTGATAGAAACCTTGTTGCTCAACATTTTTTATAGTGGTGAAATCAGCACTATGCATCCGGCCCAGAGGTTTTTTGATGGTTTGCTCACGGTCATCAGGCCCTTATGCCTAGTGCCTGAAGAAACCATTAAACAAGTGGCGCGAGCTTGGAACCTGCCGGTGACAACTCAGGCCTGTCCGAGCGCCCACCAATCAAAACGTAGCGAAATAAAAGAGATTATCAACACATTGGCCGGCAAGAACCAGAAAGTCAAAGGTAATATGCTCCGGGCCTTGAGCAACGTGCGAACCGATTATCTATTGAAGGTTTTCCCGGCAGAGCAAGGTGAACGTCGATCGGGTCACCTGACCGACCGTCACCAGCCGCTGCAAAAACTAAACTCCCAGGAGGCTGAAGACATGGACAGTAATCAACGTCGCCGGACGCGGGTCCCTTTCGAGACAACAGTCAAAATCGTGGCTGGTGAACAGGTTCTTGACAACCTGGCTTCCCGGGACTTGAGCATGAAAGGCATGTTCTTGGAAACGGAAACCACTCTTCCCTTGGATACTCCGGTGGATATAACCGTTGAACTCACCGGGGCGACCAGCGAAGTCGCTTTGAGAATGAAAGGCCGGGTTGTTCGCGTCTCTCCCCATGGGATGGGTATCGACTTTACCGAAGTGGACCTGGACAGCTTTTTCCATCTGCGAAATATCGTGATGTATAACGCCGGCGACCCGGGCGATGTGGATTCCGAACTGGCCACTCGTCCCGCTTTTTAGCTGTAAATGGCTAAAAATAGACTGACGAAAAAGCAGGAACTGATTCTTCGCCTGCTGGATCAGTTGGCTCGTCAAACCGGCTTGCGGATTTCTTATGGCCAGCTGCGTTTTGCCGGTTTGAAACTGAAGGGCGGACAATGTCTGTATCGAGGCCGGAAATGGTTGGTGATAGACCGCCAAGAGTCTTTCGAAGGCCAAGTGGAGCTATTTCGAGAAGCTTTGACTCGGCTCGATCTAACGGGTTTGGATATTCCTCCGGAGCTACAAGGTTATATCGCCCAGCGTCAAGTGGAAAGCCTGACCACGGGGTCGGTTTCCGATAACGTTTCCTAGCCGACTTCGGAATGGCCGGAGCTAAGAAATAAGTCATAATATATGAAATTAAAAGGATTTTTCCTGGCCGCCGCCGCGGTAATATTTCTGGTCTTTGGCGTGCTTATGTTGGTGACGGCCTATTACCAGGATCATCCTTTTGTTTTCCTGGCTTTGTTTTATTCTTCAAATTTTATAATTCTGCTCAGCGCCGCCATCCTGGTCGGGCTGATCTGGCGAGCCTGTTACCCGGTAAAAAATCATGTGGGAGGGGAAAATTATCCTCCTGTTGATGAATAGAACCGTTTGACTTGAACGGACAAGAAATCCGGATCATCGGGTGAAGCACTCAATGTGGCAACAAATTCAAGGCAGTCTGTTTTAACGGTAATGGAGGTCAAGCAGTGCAGGAGCCGAAGCGATATACTTTTGATCGGGTGATCCGGATTGCGATTACGGCTGGACTTTTGGTCGGGCTGGTATGGCTGTTGGAATATCTGAGCGATGTGCTCATTCCCTTTGCCGTGGCCTTACTGCTGGCCTATATGATAAATCCCTTGGTTACCATCATCCAGGGGAAAATCAAGAGCCGGGTCCCAGCGGTTTTCCTCGGTTTGTTCTCGGTCATATTCTGTCTGGCTCTGTTGGTCTGGTTGATTGTGCCGCCGATCATCAATGAAATCAGCCATATGGGTAAAGTGCTCTCCGCCGTGGTCAACAATTCCGATTTCGCCGCTCGCGCGGCTCAAAACCTTCCCCCGGACATCTGGCAAACCATCAAAGATTATGCCGCTGAACCGGAGGTTCAGGATTTTTTTAAAACTGAAAATTTTCTGAAGGTCCTGGAAACCGTGATCCGGAAAATATTGCCTGGAGTCTGGGGCTTCATAACTGGAACCACTTCATTTTTAACCGGCTTGGTGGGCTTCGCCATCATCGGTATGTATCTGGTTTTTCTGCTGTTGGATTATCAGAAAGTGAAACAAAACTGGCGGGAACTTATTCCCCAGAGTCACCGGGAAAGTGTTCTCGCTTATCTTCGAGATTTCAGCCTGGCCATGAATCGTCATTTCCGAGCGCAGGCCTTGGTCGCATTCATAGATGGTGGACTGTTCGCCTTGGGATTCTGGTTGATTGATCTGCCTTTAGGTATTTTACTTGGTCTGTTGGGGGGCGTTTTGTGTATGGTGCCCTATTTGGCGATTTTGATCCTGCCGCCGGCCGTGCTGATGGTTATTTTTCATGCCCTGGAAACCAACGCCAGTATTTTGTGGCATATATGCCAGGTCCTCATCGTTTTTCTGGCGGTTCAGGGTTTTGACGGCGCGTTTATCACTCCTCGAATCATGGGGGAAGTCACCGGCCTTAACCCGGCCATGATTTTGCTTTCCTTGTCTATTTGGGGCAAACTTCTTGGTATATTCGGGCTATTAATAGCCCTGCCCATGACCTGCCTTATTTTGGCTTACTACCGTCGGTTCCTGGCCGGGGCAACCGGAGGCCCGACTCTGCCGGTGATTGAAGAGCCACCGCCCAAAGTTATAACCAATGGCCGGTCATGATCGATTAGCTTACGACCACCATCGTAAATAACACGCTGTTATTGAAGCGAAGATACTAATTGCCGTCATGGGTCCACGGCGACCGTCGGCAACTTTGCGCGTCATATGGCTCGGAGCACAAGACAGGAGCCTAACCGGAACAGCGATGTTTACGCAATAATTTTTATTAGGGTGGGAGGATAGACCGTCGGTCGTTCGGCGGCTACCCCTGCCCGTCAATCAAATTTTTCCATCGGTTGATCAAAGGATCATGGTTTCGCCAAGGTTTATCTTGAATTTGCCGAAAAAAATTCCTTGCTGCTGCACGCCGGTCAGAGCTTCTTCATAATTAATGCCCATGATTTCGGCGTTGGCCACTCCGATTTCTTTAACGACCGTTTCAAATCCATCCCCGGAAAAGGGGCATTTTTTTCCCTCTAAACCCTTGAAATCCGGAGTTGCCGAGGCCACGAAAGAACGACCATTTAAACAGCGACGAATGTAAAATTTGTCCATATTTCCCCTCCTAGACATCTAGTAATTATATAGAGGAAGTCCGGCCCCGAATCAAGACGCTTGTTGCCCTAAATCCACAATCAAATCGCGGACAGGGCGCGTAAATCCTAGGCGAAACGCGGAGTTGGACCGATTTTGGTCCGCAGGCGTATTCACCATACGTCGAGGAACCACCGGGCAGTGCCCGGAGCCACCAGTGTAGTGAGCATTGCCGCTGAACTGAACAGTTACCCGAGTTCGAGCGGGTTTTGGGAGCGGGACCTTCCCGCCGCCGGGCAGTGCCCGGAGCCGCTGCGGAATGCATGCCACCGATGAATGTAACCGGCAGCCGAGTTCGAGCGGGCCTTCGGTTGCGGGACTTTCCCGCCGAGCGTTGCCGCCGGGAGTTACGTGCCTCAATACCCGCAAGTGGTGAATTAGGGTGCCGTCCGGGCATATCAGGAAATCGGAGTTCAAATTAAGCTATGATAATATTCAAAATTATTTAAATTTCCATGAACACCATTACGGTGCTCTTGACCTCCTCGTCCATCTGCGTTAACTTGGCCCCATGAATATTTTACTGACAAATGACGATGGCATTCATGCTCCAGGCCTGCTGGCTCTTCACCAGGTTCTCCGTCGGGAGCATCAGGTTCTGGTTGTCGCCCCGGAGTCGGAGCAGAGTGCTGTCGGCCATTCCATCACACTGGTCGATCCCATCCGGGTCAAGGAAATCAGGCGGGAAGGATATTTTTTCGGCTATGCCCTCAGCGGGACGCCCGCGGATTGCGTGCGTATCGGAGTGGCCGAGTTGATGCCCAGAAGACCGGATTTGGTGGTATCGGGCATAAATCTGGGAGCCAATGTCGGTATCAATATTTTATATTCCGGAACGGTTTCAGCCGCTACGGAAGCGGCGATCCTTGGACTCTGGTCGGTGGCTTTTTCTCTGGACACCTACACCAGCCCCCATTATGAACGTCCGGCCGACTTCGCCGCCAAGCTGGTTTCCCAGGTGCCCGGCATGCGTCCGGCCCCCGGAACCGCCCTCAACGTCAACATCCCGGCGGTTGAATGGACCAGGGTAAAAGGCGTGACTTGGTCCCGGCAGTCCTTGTGCGCCTCTGATGAAGAATTCACCCGCCGCTTCGATCCACGGGGCAACACCTATTATTGGCGGGGCAAGGAGATACCTCCGGCCGTGGCCGATCCTGAATCGGACTTCGCCCTTTTGGCCAAGGGGTTCATCACTATAACTCCTTTACGTTTCGACTTGACCTATCATGCCGAGTTGGAGCGTCTTAGAGAGCAGCCCCTCACCCTCTGACATCATTAGAACCTGGTAAAATCATCTATGAATATCTTAGGTATTTCCGCCTATTATCATGATTCGGCCGCATGCTTGCTGCAGGATGGCCGGATTGTCGCCGCGGCTCAGGAGGAACGTTTTACCCGAAAGAAGCACGATCCGGGTTTCCCCTCCCACGCGACCGCTTACTGTTTGAAAGCAGGTGGCTTAAAAGCTTCGGACCTGGATATAATCGCTTTTTACGACAAACCGTTTATCAAGTTCGAACGGATTCTGGAAACGTATGTGGCCTATGCGCCCGCCGGCCTGACCTCCTGGTTGATGGCCATGCCTTTATGGATAAAACAAAAACTGTGGCTGCCGGAAATAATCCACCGGGAAATGCCCGGAACCGACCAAATCAAAATCATCTTTCCCGAACACCACGAATCTCACGCGGCATCGGCCTTTTTCCCTTCGCCGTTTCAGCGGGCCGCCTTCATCACCATGGACGGCGTCGGCGAATGGACCACGACCTCTTTTGGGATCGGACTGGATCATCACCTGACCATCATGGCGGAACTCCGCTTTCCTCATTCCCTGGGTTTGCTTTATTCCGCTTTTACCTACTTTACCGGATTTAAAGTCAATTCCGGAGAATATAAGGTCATGGGCCTGGCTCCATACGGCCAACCCAAATATGCGGACGTCATTTTGAACGAAATTATGGACCTCAAGGCCGACGGCTCTTTCAAACTCAATATGGATTATTTCAATTATTGCCAAGGCCTGACCATGACCAATGAACGATTTGCCCGACTTTTCGGCGGTCCGCCCCGAAGTCCGGAATCACCACTGACCCAGAGAGAAATGGATCTGGCCGCCAGCGTGCAAAAGGTCACCGAAGAGGTCTTCATGCGCACCGCTCGGCACGTTCGCCACGTTACCGGGGAAAGGAACTTGGTTTTGGCCGGAGGCGTGGTCCTCAACTGCGTGGCCAACGGTTTGATCCTCCGGGAAGGCCCCTTCGAGAACATGTGGATTCAGCCGGCGGCCGGCGATGCCGGCGGAGCCCTGGGCGCGGCCTTGTTCGCCTGGCATCAATACCTGGATCAGCCGCGATCGTCCGACGGTGAGGGTGATCGGCAGCATGGTTCCTATTTGGGGCCGGAGTATTCCGACGACGAAATCCAGACATTTTTGGAGTCCGACGGTATTCCGTACCTGCGTCTGACTCCGACTGAATTACCCCAACGGATGGCCGAACTATTGGCCGAAGAAAAAGTCATCGGCTGGTTTCAAGGTCGCATGGAATTCGGCCCTCGAGCCTTGGGGGCCAGGAGCATTATCGGCGATGCCCGCAGCCCGAAAATGCAATCGGTCATGAACTTGAAGATCAAATTCCGCGAATCATTTCGTCCTTTTGCTCCAGCCGTTCTCCGGGAACATGTGGCCGATTACTTTGAGCTGGACGGCGACAGCCCCTATATGCTCCTGGTGGCCGACGTGCAGCCAAATTTGCGCCGGGAAATGACCGAAGATCAACAGGCTCTTTTCGGCATCGATAAACTCAACGTTCCACGATCCACCATCCCGGCGGTGACCCATGTGGACTATTCGGCTCGTATCCAGACGGTCCACCGGGAGACTAATCCGCTATTTCATAGTGTATTGACCGCATTTCACGCATTGACCGGTTGCGCGGTCCTGGTCAATACCAGCTTCAACGTCCGGGGTGAGCCTATTGTCTGTTCTCCTCGAGATGCTTATGTTTGCTTTAGACGGACCCATATGGATTACTTGCTCCTGGGTTCATTTTTATTGGATAAAACCGCCCAGCCGGTTTGGAAGGAAGGCGAGGACTGGCGAAAGGAATTTGTTCTTGATTGACGATGGAAGTAAGGGCAAAACCACTCTTTTGGCCCAACTCTTTGTCGGGCTAAATTTTGAAGTCCTCGAAATACGTCGGTATTCCCGCGGCTTCAAAATCTTGCCCTTCTAGATCCGAGCCAAAACCTAAATCCACCATCAAATCGCGGATAGGGCACGCAAGTGGTGAATTAGGGAAAATTTCTGGTTTTGCAATTACCTCGATAAACGAATGATACCGGATGTATCTGTGCGCCTGGGCCATCATCAAAGGGAGAACCCAGGCAGTATCGATAGAATAAATCAATGGTGTTTCAATGTCTGCCATCACTGAAATTCGTACGGAAATAAATTCCCTGGCGCCCCAACTCCGGGACCTGCGCAATTTGGGTTTGCTATTCGGGTTCATCGGCCTATTGGCGGCCGGCTGGATACTTTACCGGCATGGTTCCTTCTGGCTGTTTTTTTTGATCGGCGGGTTAGGATTCGGCCTGTGGGGACTGGTATGGCCGCAAGGTCTTCGGCCGGTTTATATCGCTTGGTTTTCTTTCGCTATTATCCTGGGCTATTTCGTTTCCCGCTTCCTTTTGACCTTGGTCTTTTTTCTGGCGGTGACCCCCATTGGGCTGATTTTCAAGTTGCTGGGCAAGGATCCCTTGGATCGTAAGCTGAAGGACCGGGACAGCTACTGGGTTGTCCGGCCGTCCGGTTCGGATGAACCCTATGATTTGAAACGAACCGAAAAGATGTATTGATGTCATTGGGTCTGGTTGCTAAGCTCGAGCTTGTGAACCGAATTAATTATAATCAGCTTTTGCCTGCAAGGTCGGTCGGACCGAGGCGAAGCCTTAGGGGCGAAATGTGAGGAATCGCCGTGAGCAAAATATCAATTTTAGTGGAATTCTGGGACTTTTTAAAGGTCCGTAAAAAATTCTGGCTGTTGCCGATTGTCGTCGCCTTAGTTCTTTTGGGAGGGCTGATCATTCTGGCTCAAGGTTCGGCTATAGCGCCGTTTATATACACTTTGTTTTAAACCGCTGGAAACATGATCCCGGCGACCACCAATCAGGAATCGACCGGCGAAAGCCGGTCGCTCCAGACTATTTCAATATCAACTCTTCCACAATCAGGCCATGTAGAAACGGCCGAAACTCTCTGATTTTCAGATTGGCGGCCGAGGGGTGGACTCGATTGGTCAGGAAAATGACCGCCAGATCCCGGTCCGGATCATACCAGAGAGAAGTGCCGGTAAAACCGGTATGGCCGACGCTGCGCGGGGAGAAGTATTTTCCAGCGGAGCCTCCGTCCGGTCCGGGGTGATCGAATCCATAGGCCCGAGGCCAATCGGTCGGCCAGGGGGCGGATTGCCAAAAGGCACGAACCGTTCGAGTTGATACCAAAGAAATCGATGGCCGATTTTCAGTTATTGATTGGAGGTGGTCCCGGTCAAGGTCCGGACCCGTCCTTGGTCCCAGGTTGATTCCCGGCGGCGAATTTCCGGTCTCCGCCATCCGCGTAAATGCTTTCAGACTACTCGTTCCCATCGCGCGTGGGATTTGGTCTACAGGCTTTTCGAATCCTTGTCCGGATTGGTCCTTTCCATCACCAACACCTGATCCTTCAACATAAGCCCGGCGCATGGATTGGAATACCCGCCATATAGCCGGGGCCGATCCGAACAGACCCGCGTGACCGGCCACTCCGGATAGAGCCGCGGCATTGTCGTCATGAACTTGACCGGGCTTGACTCCGGGGCGTGTCTCGCCGGTGGGATCGCCGGGTGGACCCGATCGCCGTGTTCCGGTTTCCGTGGGGGCCAAATCCCGCAGGCAAGGTTGAAAATGGTCCAGAGGCCGATAGCCGATGTCGATCAAGTCGAGAGGTTTGGCCACCAAGCGATCGAACAGAACGTCTTGACGCTCGCCGCCTAAACGTTCCAATAACAAACCTAGAAATATAAAATTCAGATCACTATAAATAATTCCTGTTCCCGGAGGCGCTAACAACGGTTCTTGGAGAATTATGCGGGCGATTGCGTCTCGTCGCTCGGATTCCGGCAATTTTTCCAGGCTCCGGTAATAGGGTTTCCAGGCCGGCCAACCGCTGGTATGGGATAGGAGGTGAGCAAGGGTCAGGTCTTTTTTATCCGTGGGTATCCCCTCACGCCATAGGGCGTCCAGAGGCTGGTTCAAGGAAAGTCGGCCTTGGTCGACAAAAATCATGGTCAAAAGGGTAGTGGACAGGATTTTGGACAATGAAGCCAAATCATAGATAGTCCATGGTTTGACGGAGCCGGCAGTGGAATCATAGGTATGGCGACCGACAACCATGAAACAAATCGGCTCGTTACCTCGTGCGACTAACAGGACCCCGCCAGGGAAAATACCTTGCTTGACCGCTTGATCCAGGGCGGCTTTGAGTCGGTGGCTGTCGGATAGATTAGTCATAAGAAAATGCTATAGTTAGAGATTTTGTTACCACAAACGAAAATTAATGATCAAGTTACAAGCATTATGGGTAGTTAATACATGGTTGTCAACATGTACTCCCGGCTGTTCATCAACCCGTTCGGGCCGCCGGACATATGGATGCTCGTGGTTTCGGCGCGGTAAATGGTCGCAATTTCTATGAGGTTGACACCATTTGATCATTTATTTATAATCAAGTCCAGATGATATGCGATTATAGTTAATTAAGAGTTTTAAGTCTAGAGAAAAACAGACATTCTAATGAAAGAGCCCGATAAACCTGCGGCGATCACCCGACTTACGTGGTTTGAGAAAAATCCCAAAAAAACGTGGCTGATCATTTTCGTATTGATTTTACTTTTTACTGAAGCCGCTTTACGGATTATCAATCCGCCTATTTTTATCTTCTTGACTGATTTTTCGAAAATTTTTGATGTTCACCCCCGGTGGATTTCCGATCTGAAACCTAATTCCACCGCCCATATTGTTCTTGATAAACCGCCATTGAATTTTTTGGTGACTATCAATAAATTCGGATTTCGTGATTACGACCGGCCGGTGGATCATTACCCCGGAATGGATGTCGAATCCCTGCCCAAGGATAAGTGGTCTTTTATCCACGCCATCGGCGATTCTTTCACCATGGGTTGGGGGGGCAATTATGAAGCCTCATACCCGGCGATACTTAACTCCATGCTATCCGGGGTTCAAGTCCTGAATCTCGGTGTGCCGGGATTCGGAACTATCGGCGCTACTGAAAAATCCCTTGCTCTCTGGGACAAGTTTCCTGCCAGCCAAGTTATTTATTTTTTCTGCGATAATGACCCGGACGACGACGCCAAAAGCATAACTAATTTGGAATATTACTTGAAATACTTTTCGTACCGGCTGCGTTCCCATTCATATCTGGGATCTTTGCCGTATATTATAAAATGGTATTTTTATTACAAAAACAGCAGTAAGGTCTTCGATTACGACGAAGAATACCATGGATTGCGGCATTCTGCCTTACCTCCCGACGCCGTAATGAAAATCCCCTCCCTCGACCTGCCGGCCGATTCATCCACGGCCGCTGAGGAGAACATGACCAGAATTAAAAATTCTGTGGCATATCTTGAGAAATATCATGATTTTGTGAAGAAAAACGGCGCCCGTCTCGTGGTAATTGCGCTTGATTCCCCACGGGCCCGGATTTTTCGCGAACAGTGCCTGACTCTTGGGATAGAAGTAGTGATTTTTAAAATTCCCGAGGGGGCTGTGATGAGGGGAGAAGGCCACCTAAACGAATTTGGGAATTATATCGTAGCTTCGATGGTGGCGAGGATGATAAAAAACGACTTTCACCCCTCAAGATAGTTATAGCGATTCTCGAAAGTTTTTTCAAAATAGTGTGGTCTAAATTTCCTTTCCTCCGCTTTTTTCCATCAGCCACAATGTCTGTCATTTCGACCGAAGGGAGAAATCTCATTAAATTTGCTGGTGTTAGAGATTTCTCGTCGCGGCCTGCGGCCGCTCCGTCGAAATGACAACGGTGCTTCAAAACGAAGAAACTTTCGAGAGCTATTATATTTACTCGCCATGACTTTTGGGGGCGCCTGATATACTCGGAACACGATAGCAAAGTTTTTTTCCTTCCGCGTCGGTCAATACCGACGTTGGTCATCAGTTTCTTTTGAGCCGCTTACTCAAAGCCTGATGGCTCAATCCCAGCATTTGGGCCGCCAGGTGTTGGTTGTTTCCGGTCCGACGCATGGCCTCGTCGATGAGGGTATTCCCGGCTTCCTTCAGTGTCGGCAGGCGGAGCAGATTAGCCGCCCAGGAAGATCCATCGACCGAAACATTATCCATTTTTGATTCGCTTTGGCCGCGAATGGCCTCCTGAAAAGCTTCCAGGGAGAGTATGCCGCTTCGGTGTCGACCTACGGCATCATAGACCATGGCCTTTAACTCCCGGATGTTACCGGGAAAAGGATAGTTTTTCAGAAGGACGGGCAGTTGTATGGGATAGGTCGGGCGCTTTTTTCCGAATTCTGTCGCGGCTTCTTCCAAGAAATAATCCAGAAGCAAAGGCAAATCACCGGGACGTTCGCGTAAAGGGGGGACGCGGACCAGATGGGTTCTTAGGCGGTAGTATAAATCACTGCGGAAGGCGCCTGACTTGATCATGACCGTCAAGTCTCGATTAGTGGCCACAATAATCCGGGCATCAGTGGGTTTGGACAGGTCTGAGCCCAATGGGTAATACTCGCGTTCTTGGAGTAGGCGGAGGAGTTTGACCTGAGAAGTTTCGTTCAGATCGCCGATTTCATCAAGGAAGAGGGTTCCGGCGGCGGCTTGTTCGATGAGGCCCGGTCTGGACTGGAGAGCGCCGGTAAAGGCCCCTTTCCGGTGACCAAATAGGGTATCGGCGAATAATTGATCGTCCAGACCGGCCACATTCACGGCGACAAACCGCCCGGAACGACAAGACAGTTGATGGATGGCTCCGGCGATGAGTTCCTTGCCGACGCCGGTTTCGCCGCAAATCAGGACCGGTTGTCGGCTGGAGGCCACGGCTTCGCAATATTTGAAGACGGCGATTAGTCCGGGGTCTGAAGTTCGTAACTCCATGAAAGCTTCCGGATTTTTCAAGCGGCGGCTTAAAAGGCTGTCTTTGAGTTGGGCGTATTCCCGGCGTAAAGCAGAAACTTCCAAGGCCTTGAGCACGCTGGCTTCCAAACGATGTCTGTCAAAGGGTTTGACCAGGTAATCATAAGCGCCGTGACGCATGCATCTGACCGCGGCTTCCAGGTCGTCAACTCCGGTGACCATGATGGTTGGAAGATCGCCCAAGTCGGTTTTGATCCGTTCTAATATCTCTTCACCACTGATTTGAGGCAGCAGCAAGTCCAGCAGGACTATTTCCACCGGCTGTCGCTTCAGGATATCCAGGGCTTCACAGCCGTTCACGGCGGTGATCACATTGTTCAAACCCATGGTAAGAAGGGCCACCTTGGCGCTATTCAAGGCGTGAGGCTCGTCATCCACGATGAGAATGGGATGCGGAGGATGGCGTGATATGGTCAAAGCAATGATCTCCGTTTCTAATGCTATCTGGTCGGACCAGATACTTGACTTACTATAACATAGGTTGAAGTTCATCCGCCGCCGTAACCTAAATATTGATCCCCTGATACATGTTTGTAACATGAGGTAAGTATGGTGCTTACCAGTGATTGTGGAAGTGATGATCGCCACCATGTTCGTCCCAACGTCTCATCGGGGGTTGCTCATGCAACTGGCAAATCCTGTAAATATAGGAAAAACAAATTTTCCAAGAAAAATAACTAATGGCAATATTGGGAGTCCTCGAAATGCAAAATCCGAAGACCATCGAATACAAATTTCAATGAATACCGGTCCAATAGGCTTGATATATTTTTCTATCAGCAATTTTTTCATGTTCGAAAGGTTGTATGGGGAAAACCTCACCGGGTTGGTCGTTGATTCGATGCTCGATGCCCTTCACGATTGCTCCCATCAACACTTGCAGCCAGAGGAGATACTCCGGATAGACAAACTCGAAAATGGCGGATTTTTAATCGTTTATAACGACACTGACGGCAATCTGGCCACCATGGCCGATTTGGCGATAACCTTGCGTCTGGCCGTCAGAGCTTTGCTCAACAAAGAGGTTGTGAAGCTCATCGGCCAGCACATGGAGATATCCACCGGATATTCCAAAATGGTTCTACGTGAAGAAGAAGTCAACCCGGCAAACGCTTTTTATCAAGCGCTGTGTGACGCGCAGTTAGTAGCGGCCGGCGCCTTGGATCATTCCAAACTGCGTTTGATGGCCGAGTTCAGACGAATTGTGGATAAACCCAAGCTCACGACCGTGTACATGCCCATCATCGATTTACGCTCCGCTCGGGTTTTAGGGTGGGAAGCCTTGGCCAGAGGCCCTGTTGGAAGTCATTTCGCCTCTCCGACCGTCCTTTTCGACTACGCGGAGGAAGTAGGAACCTTATTCAGTCTGGAACGGGTTTGTCGCCAGCAAGCCATCCAATGCATAGGAAGCCTGGACCAAGGTCAGAAACTTTTTCTGAACATACACCCCAGGACTGTTGGAGATCCGACTTTCACGTCCGGCGAAACCATGCGGCTTTTGCAGGAACATGGGCTATCCCCGGAAAATGTTGTTTTCGAGGTGACCGAACGCCATCCCATCAAGGATTTTAATCTCTTTTTCCGCACATTGGATCATTATCGGTCCCAAGGCTATCAAGTGGCTATCGATGATGTGGGGGCTGGTTATGCCGGGCTTTGGGCCTTGGGCCAGCTAAAGCCCGATTATATAAAAATCGATATGTCCTTGGTCAGGGGAGTAGACACTAATCCTATTAATCATGCCATGATCGAGGCTATGGTTTCCATTGGAGATAGAATCGGCAGCAGCGTAATCGCGGAAGGCATAGAGACGGAAACCGAGTTGTCCTGTCTGATGGACTTGGGAGTTCATCACGGGCAAGGTTTTTATTTCGGCAAACCGGCTAGTCCACGAACCATGCCCATCAAGCAATTGCCGCCGCGATCGTCCCGTTATTCCGATGCATTATCACTAAGAGGACTATGTTCCATTCCCATAGGAGAATTGGTCGAGCCGGTCAACCGGGTTCCTCCGGATGAGAAAATATCTCATGTTCAACGAATGTTCGAGGCTTCGGTGGCCAACCCGATCAGCGCTGTGGTCGTAGTAAGGGATAATAAGCCCTTGGGCCTGGTCATGGGGCACGACCTCAATAAGCGGCTGGCCAAGCTTTATGGCGTGGCCCTGTATTATAATCGACCCATCACCACGCTCATGGATTCGGCGCCATTAATATTTGATGAGAGATCGCCATTGGAAACCGTGGCGGAAAAAGCCATGGCTCGAGAGAAATACAAAGTTTATGACCACATTTTAGTTATTCGCGGCTTGGAACTCCTAGGCGTCGTTTCCGTTCAGAAAATGCTGGATACCATGGCCAAAGCCCATGTGGAAATGGCTAAAGGCGCGAACCCTCTCACCGGTTTGCCGGGTAATCTGGCTATTGAGAGAGAAGTTGAGCGTCGAGCTGAAGCCGGTCTCAATACAAGTCTCATTTACGCCGATTTGGACAATTTCAAGGTTTACAATGATACTTACGGTTTTGAGGCGGGTGATAAAATGATTTCCCTCTGCGCCAAGACATTGAATTGGGCCCTGAAACGTCACGGTGATAAAGACGGGTTTGTCGGGCATGTTGGTGGTGATGATTTTGTTCTTATGACATCTCCGGAGCGGGCCGAACGGGTTTGTTTGGGAATGGTTCGTGTATTTGGTCGCGTGGTCAAAACAATGTTCAACCAGGATGACTGGGAACGAGGGTTTATTGAAGGGAAAGACCGTAGCGGCCAGGAAATGCGTTTTCCATTGACTTCAATATCCATGGCGATCGTGGACTGCCAGGGTGAGTTTAATTTGATCAAGTTAACCACTCGCGCGGCGGAGATGAAAAAATACGCTAAAAGTAAGCCCGGCAATAAATACGTCCGTGATCGTAGGGGCTTTACCGGCTGTTGAGCAGAAAAACCAGATCGCGCGCCAATTCCGTGAAAATACCGGCGAGCGTGTTCCCCGTTGGTTGTCGCGAGGTTAATGAGCAAAAGCTAAAGTACTTTGGCTCCTGTCCAACATGGCTCGCGGCTCGCTGTGGGGAGCTTCAACGTTTCTTGGCGCCATAAGTCGTAGCCCAGACACGGATCGGGTTTTCTTATGAAACAGCTTCTCGGGACTGTTTCAAATTGCTCTAACTTACCTCCCAACAGATCGTATAGTGTCATTTCGATGAGCGGCGCACACTGCGAAGAGAAATCTCTAAGAACAGGATATCTTTACTGAAAACAACGAGGATTTCTCCTTTCGGTCGAAATGACAGTAAGCGGACGTTTTTTGGCGCCATAACCCATCACCCAGATTCGGGTCTGGTACTTCTAAGCTCTGCAAAATTCTTGAACTATGTCAAATAGTTTTGCTTATTTACTCTCGGATGATCATTCATGTAGCTGAATTGTTCCTGGAGACTTGTTTCGAAATTAAGGTTTTGCTATGTAGCCAAACGACCCCTCCCTCGCTCCTGCTGTGGTTAGAAAGCCCCACGCCTTTTGAGCCGAAGAAATTGTCGTGCAGTGATAAGGAATTAAAAAGTCTTCATGGCCGGATGGACGGTTAGAAACAAGATTAGTCAATACCTCTTGTTTTTGATTGATAATTTGTCAGGCATCTGTTAACATGCTTCAGTGACTATTGTTCTGTGGTCCTATTGCTGTTGATCTGCTGTTTCTGGCATGATGGTTGCTATTACTAGGCGAAGTGTAGAAGCGAAACAGTGGATTTCGGCTTGACAACGATGGATTTTATGTGTTAATAATTGCGACCGAGGATGAACTCGAATGATTTACTTCTTTAGGGGAGGTGAGACCATCAGGGATTCCGGTTGAATCGAGAGTGGGGATTAGTGTTAACCGATTTAGATTTCGGTGTAATTGGGTGTTAATTAATACTTGGGAAGTGGAGGAGAAACCACATGAAGAAAGTCTTTATTATTGCCTTGGCAGCGTTACTGGTCGTAGCTTTCAGCGCCCCGGTCATGGCTGCTTCCAAAGTCGACTTTTCTGGAACGTTTCGCGTGAGAGCGTTTTATAACAACAACTTCACGTTGAATGGCCAGGGAAGCTACGAAAGCAAGCGGTCTTATCTTGACCAGCGCATTGACATGAGCTTGAAGATCATGCCTACCGAGAACCTGACCTTGAACCTCGGTATGACCACCGGTGATAACGTGTGGGGCACCCAGGGCAAGAACCTCGATGCTACCCGCGCCAGCAACACTGCCGTTGGTACCAGCAATGAGACTTCTTTCGAACTGAAATATTTCTGGGCGACTATTAAGTCTCCTTTCGGCGTGTTTGACGTTGGCCGTATGCCCGGCCATGGCTCTCGTTTGGCCGATTTGGGCTGGACCGGTTCCGCTCTGGGTTATATGGAGCCTTTCGGTAATGCTTACGAGCAGTTTGCCGACCGTATTTCCTATACCTACACCAGCGGCCCGCTGTCTGTGAATGCGTACTATGAGAAGAAGATGGAAAATGACGCCGGTAACGGTGAAGGCGCTCTGAACCTGGGCACCCGCAACACCATAGCCGACTCCGGAACTCGTTACTATGACAAAGACTGGGATGAAATCGCCATTACCCCGACTTACAAGTTCGCCAATGGCGGCGTGAGCATGACTTTAGCTTACGACCAGATGAAAGCCCCCCAGGCCATGAATATGGGTAACTGGTGGGATTGGCCCAACTGGGGTTCCCGTCTGTATCCGTTCTCTTCGCTGGCTAATTTAGTTTCTCTTACTCCGGCCGGCACCAACATTGGTAACACTCCCACCGGCGTTCAGGGTTACTACTGGATGTTCAACCCGGCCGTCGTGTTGAATTTCGGCCCGGTCGGTGTCCATGCTGAAATGATGTATAAGGGCGGCGGTGTGAAGTGGAAGAACTCTCCTGGCAAAACCGGTTCCACTGACCCGGTTACCGGCAAGGAAATCAAGGACAACGCCACTCTTAGCGGTTTCGGCGCTTACATTGACGCTACTTACAATTTTGGCCCCGGCATTGTCGGTCTTTCTTACACCTACGTTTCCGGCGACAAAACTGTAACCGACTACAACTTTAACGGTATGGTCGACGTCGGCGGTGACTTCGGTCCCCTGCTGATCACTTTCGACCGATGGATCAACCCCTGGCGTGACCATTCCATGGCCGGCGTTGGTTTAACCGCGGCTACGTCTCCTCTGACCGGCGGAGTTGGCTTCCCGACTGCTACCACCATCGCTGGTGGGGACTCCAACTTCTGGATGTTAATGGCTTGGGGTGACTATAGTGTAACTGAAGACCTGATGTTACACGCCGCTTTGGGTTACATGCAGGTTAACGAAGCCGGCCGGAACCCCTGGGCTGGTGGACGCGCTGCTGGCACCGCGACCGGTTTTGCCGGACGGAACATTGACAAAAACTTCGGCACTGAGTTCGACGTCAGCGCCAGCTACAAGATCATGCCCAACCTGACCTACAAGTTGGATCTCGGCTACTTCTGGGCCGGCAACTACTTCAAGCAGGGCTGGGATTCAAGCGATCCGGCTATCGCTGGGACCAATTACACCAACGCAGCCAAGATCGGCAATGCTTACGCAGTCAAAAATACTCTGACCTTGAAGTTCTAATCTGACATTATCGACGGCTTCTTAAGTCCGTCGCTCAATGCTCGACCGGCCCCGGCCTAATAAGCCGGGGCCGATTTTTTTGGGTCATATGAATTGTAGCCGTTTTTCCACTATAAATATTTCTGAACAATCCGAACTAACCGCCATGTACGAAGTTGCCCTGGCCGTCAGCGGTAGTTTGGATCTACGTCTGGCCTTGACGGAGGTTCTGGAAGTTCTGGTTGCCAGGCTTGGATTGATACGCCCGACCGTTACCATCTTGTCTCCGGATAGTGAAGAAGTTCAAGTGGAGGTGGCCCATGGTTTATCGCCTTCCGCGGTCCGTCGCGGCAAGTACAAAAAAGGCGAGGGGGCCACTGGTTCAGTATTGGAAAACGGTAACCCGGTTATAATCCGCCATACTCACGAAAATAGACTGTTTCTTGACCGAACCGGCGCCAGGCGCCAAAACCATGACCAAGACCTTTCCTTTATCTGCGTTCCTATAAAATCAGAACGACAAGTAATCGGTACTTTGTCCGCCGATTTGGCATATGTCAGTGATGAACACCTCGAGGCTTGCCAACGCCTCTTGACTATTGTGTCTTCATTGATCGCCCGAACCGTTATCAAGTTAGAAGAAGCCAATCGGGAAAAAGAATTTTTACGTCGCGAAAACGATAGATTGAATTCGGTTTTAGCCAATAAATTCTCTTTTAATCGTATTGTCGGCAACTCCAATCGTATAAAGGAAGTATTTCACCTCATCAACCAGGTCGCCGCTTCCACAGCCACGGTCTTGATCCGAGGAGAATCCGGCACCGGTAAGGAATTAGTGGCTTCCGCCCTGCACTATAATAGTCCTCGAGCCAAAATGCCCTTCATCAAGGTTAATTGCGCGGCTCTACCACCGTCACTTATGGAAAGTGAATTATTCGGCCATACCAAAGGTTCTTTCACCGGGGCGGTAAAAGAAAAACCGGGAAAGTTCGAACTTGCGCATCGAGGAACGATTTTTCTTGACGAAATCGGATCGATCGATATGGATGCCCAGGCCAAACTCCTGAGGGTGCTCCAAGAACGGGAACTGGAACGAATCGGCGACTTGAAGCCTCGATCCGTGGATGTGCGGGTCATCGCCGCGACCAATCGAAATCTCGAGGCCGCTATGGAATCCGGGAGTTTTCGGGAGGATTTGTACTTTCGTTTGAATGTTTTCCCTATTTTCCTACCGCCTCTAAGAGAACGACCCACCGATATACTGCTTCTCACTGATCACTTTGTGGAGAAATATGCCAATCTCCATGGTAAGGATGTCCGGAGACCATCCAGCCCGGCGATTGACGCTTTACTCAACCACCATTGGCCCGGTAATGTGCGGGAACTGGAAAACTGCATTGAAAGGGCGGTTCTTCTGGCCACCGACACGATAATTCATGCCTACCATCTACCCCCGACTTTGCAGGCGAACACTCCTGAAACCCCCACTCCTACAGGATCTCTAGAAGAAATATTGAATCAGACCGAAAAAGATTTAATTGCTGAAACCTTGAAAACCACTAAAGGGAATATGGCTGAAGCCGCCCGCCTGCTCAAAACCACGGAACGCATAATCCGTTATAAGGTGGGAAGGCATGGAATAAATCCTAAAAAGTATCGTCGATCGCCCGGATAAACTCATAGGGCCAAGCCGGCTGTAATCGTCTGCGACTTTATTTATCTGACATACACTAATATTTCATCTTTACTAGGATAAGGTAGAGGCGCCACGGTCCGTTGACCTGGAAGGCGTTTGGCTAACTCTTCGGCTTTTTCTTTTGAACCAGCGCCGTAATATATCGTGGTCGGTCCGGGTTGAGGCACTCGATCTTCAACTCTATTGATTGAATAACCCATGGATTTGAGGACATCGCTATAAACTTGTCCTCGACCTATATTTCCACTTTCATTGATTATAGTTAAACGAGCGGTGGTATTAGGCTGCTTTGCGGGTGCAGGGCGCCAACGATTGGCCGGGCGAACCGATGCCGCCGCGTTCATTTTCACGGGTTGCGGTGTTGCGGCCGCACTTTTGCCTTGCGGTTGATTCATAAATTCGTTTATGGCGTTCACGGCTGAAGCCAGTGATTCGTCGGATGCGGTTGTAGCCGGCGCTGCCTTGGCCATGGTTGAGGTCTTGGCTGTCTGAGCGGTGCTTGTAGTGGAGGCCGGCTTAGTGCTGGTTGAAGCATTTTTGGGTGCGGTTGTGGATGTCGAAAGAGGTTGCGCGGCGCTAGCGGAACCTACCGGCGTTGAACCGATCTTGGCCGAATCTGGCGGAGTCGCTGAACCTGCCTTGGGCACGGTTTCCGGGCGGCTGTCCTGTTTGGACCTATCCTGCGGAGCCGCGGCGTTTTGTCCGACGGGTTCAGCCTGCCCAACATTTAACTGCTTCCACGCGGCGTCTGGATTGGTCTGTCCACCAGGGTTCCAAGTCCCGGTCGACGCCTGTTTATCCCATCCCAAATCCGCTGATTGCCATTGTGGTTGAGGGACTTTAACGGCTGGTTCCGATTTTTTATCTGTAGACGCTGCGTCATGGCCGGAAGCGGACTTCGTTTCCGAACTGGCGGATTTATCGGTAGATTTATGTTCGGAATTTTGTTTTTCAGAAGGTTGAGCCGAAGCTGCCTTCTGGTCTGTCGCCGGTTTATCTTGTTCCTTGGGCTGGTGTTCTTTAGTGACCGATTTTTCAGTCTTATTTGGACTGACTCCCTGGCTTTGATTCGTCGGTTCTTCCTTGTGATCCGAGGCTTCCTCGGTGGCTGATGAATCTGTATGTTTCGCGGCGACGGCGGAAGACTCGGAGGTCGGTTCCCGGCCTTCGGTTGTCTTCGCAACCTCTGTCCCGGTAGTTTTGGGTAGATATTTGAATTTGTGGGGACGTTGAATATCTGTCTGGACGGCCCCCGCGGATGCGGATAGGCTACCGCTAGGGTTGGCGGACAAATATTTGAACTTATGGGGATTTTTGATCGTTGTCGGCGCGCTTCCGGACAAGGCGCCCGATTCCTTTGAACTGACCGAATCCGCCGTAGGCCAAGCCAAATTCCCGACTTCCAGAGTTTCCGGAGGTATGGCTATGGCCCTGGAAATTTTAGTGACGACTTTTTCGGTCCGTTTTTCTTCCGAAGTTTTGCTCCGCTTGATAAAACCCATGGTGATAAAGGATACGGACACTAAGCCGAGAATGGCGATCAGGGCCACCTGCAATCCCAGGCGAGACCAGAAGCCGTCACCCGTTTTGCCGTCTTGGGAGTTTTTGTTCGCCATTTGTTCATCCCTAAAGAATTTAAATAGTTAGCTTGCAGATATTATACCATGATTCGGTTTTTCATTCATGTCCTAGTGTAAGTCATAGCGATGCTCGAAAGTTTTTTGGGAATGATGCGGTCAAAATCTCGGCTCATTCGCGAACACCCCAGTCGGTCATTTCGACCGAAGGGAGAAATCTCATTGTGATTTGGTAGTGTTGGAGATTTCTCGTCGCGGCCTGTGGCCGCTCCTCGAAATGACCATGATACTTCAAAACGAAGAAACTTTCGAGAACCACTATATGCATGATATCAACTCATCTGGTTGATGATCGCCGTGGCCGCGGGGTTTTCCGGTATGAGAACATCGGCCAAAACATAGGTCAAACCGGCGCCGGCCAGCATGGATAAGCAGATTTCTTCCACTCTATGAGGATAAATACGCCTGAGACCACTCCGTAGGTTTGAGAGGCCGACCATCGTCTTAACTTCTTCTTGAAAAACAATACCGCTAGCCAAAAGCCTGACGGTTTTAAGCGATTGACCGACTTTATAAAAAGAATCCGGTCCCCGGAGTAAAGGCAGGACCGGATCGAAGATCAAATTTTCAGTATTCAGGCCGGCGGCAAGGCATCGTTCCCGGAGTTCGATGGCGATAGACAACTTTTCTTCCAAACTGATGGGCGACGAGGAGTTCTGATCCATAAGAAGCAAAACCAGGTCGGCCTGATATTCCAGAGCCAGGGCCGGAAGCCGATCGAGTTTTTGCGGCTCCAGCGATAGAGCGTTCAGGATTGGAGGTTCTTGGCAGACAGCCAACCCTCTGGCCAGCGCCTCGGGGTTAGCGCTGTCCAACATCAAGCGTAAATTGGTAACCTCTTGGACTGTTTCTACAAAAAAGGCCATACGGTCCAGGTAACGGGAACTCAAATAGCCGGGATTGAGATCAAGTATTTTGGCGCCGGCGTTTTGACACCGAAGAGCCAGTTCTCGGATGGGATAAGGGTCCAGAGATCGCAGAGCCGAGGCGATGGGTTGATTCAAGGCATGGAGATTATCAGCAATTAAAATCATAAGGCCCGGTGTCCTAATTATAGTGTTATGTGTTGAAATTTTGATGAAAAGTGGTTTGGTGAATTATTAGGCCCGGTTGATCATGCCGGCCACAAAGGCGGCGCCGAAGCCGTTATCGATGTTGACCACGGCCACATTAGACGCACAGGAATTGAGCATACCTAAAAGAGCGGACAGACCATGGAAACTGGCGCCATAACCCACGCTGGTGGGCACGGCGATGACGGGTTTGTCCACCAAACCGCCCACGACGCTGGGTAAAGCGCCTTCCATGCCGGCGACCACGATAAAAACCGAGGCTCCGGCAAGGCGATCCATTTGCCCCAGCAAGCGATGCAATCCGGCGACGCCCACGTCGGCTAGGTGATCGGCGTCATGGCCCAAGAATTGCGCGGTGATCAAAGCTTCCTCGGCCACGGGGCGATCACTGGTTCCCGCGGAGATAATTACTATTTTACCGCGACCGTTTACATGCAAGGGTGTTTGGACAATAGTCAGGCAGCGGGCGCGATGATTGAATGTCGCGGTCGGAAACTCCTGCAATATTTCCGGAGCGAAATCCGGCGATAATCTGGTGACTAGAATATTATCACCGGCTTCCAGCAACCGCCTGACAATCCCGATAATCTCTTCAGTTGTTTTACCTTGTCCAAAGATTACTTCCGGACTACCTTGGCGAAGAGCTCGATGGTGGTCGATCGTGGCCCAAGAAGCCTGTTCAAAAGGAAAATTCTTCAAATGATCCAGGGCCTCATCCACGGACAAGCCGCCTGACTGGACCTGGGTCAAAAGACGTTTGATATTTTCAACATTCATAAATGCTGATGCGCCTTTCGGGTTAGTTTTGATCCGCAGTGAAATGAAGGTGATATCTTTCACTGTTAATTGGCCGAATTATATACTTTTTAGCAGATGCGCCAATTAAAAAGTTATTGGTTCCCAAAACTTTGGCAAAAGAATAGGGAATTGACAGAACAACAGCATATTCCTCTTTGACGCCGATCAAAAAGAAGTATAATTAAGCATTGATTTTTTATATCAAACGGTCGCGAGGCGTCGGGTAAATGGTCGGAGAAAAAATATGAGTTTTTTGGATCAGATGACCACAGCGATTATGATTCACTTTAAGATACTTGATCCGGTGTTGCCGGATCTATTTTTGCTCCGGGGCGGACGGCTTGATCCAATACCGTTATTAGCACGGCCATAAAGACTGTGACCTTCAGAGCAAAAGATCCAAGACGAGTCAATGATCACTGGACTCGAAAAGCGAAAGCTGAAAACTACCCGGCCCGGTCCGTGTACAAGTTGATGGAAGTCGATAAAAAATACGGTCTGTTCAAACCAGGGACCAATGTATTGGACCTGGGCTGTTCGCCGGGATCATGGGCTAAATACGCGGCTGAGCAAGTTGGACCGTCCGGGACCGTCCTGGGAGTGGACCTGAAGGAACCGGAAGCTGATTTCTCTAATTATGCCAGGTTTCAAAAAATCGATGTTTTTGAATTATCATGGAAAGACTTGATGGCGGAGGGCCGGTTCGACGTAATTCTATCTGATATGGCTCCGGCCACAACCGGAGTCAAAATAGTGGATCAGGCTCGAAGCGCCGAATTGATGCGGACGGCTATGCAGATTGCCGGATTCGCCTTAAAATCTGGAGGGGCGCTTTTGGTCAAAGTCTTTCAAGGTCCGGATGTGGAGGAATTGTTCAAGGAATTAGCCGGTCGATTTCAAACGATCCGGCGAATCAAACCCAAGAGTTCCCGTAGCTTCAGTCCGGAAATATTCGGATTGGCCACGGGACATATACTGGAAAAAGAGAAAAATACCTGAAATTTAACGGACAAAACCTTAATGGGAAAACAGACCATCTTGCCCAAGGTCGGGAAACTTGGGTTTTTAATCGGACGAATACCGACGTATTGTGGGGACTTGCCAACATAGTTGGGCGAATATCCGGGGTGAATCGGCGGTTTGGCATTGCCTAACAGTGTAATTCATAGATAACATCAGACTTAGATTAGCGCAAAAGTGAGGAGGGTCAGGTGTCAGGTCACAATAAATGGAGCACCATCAAGCACAAGAAAGGGGCGGCCGACGCAAAGCGCGGCAAGCTTTTTTCTAAACTCATCAAGGAACTTACCGTATCGGCCCGCGAAGGTGGAGGCGATGCGGAAGGCAACCCCCGCCTACGCACGGCGGTTCTCGCCGCCAAAGCGGCCAACATGCCTAAGGACAACATTGATCGGGCCATCAAACGCGGAACAGGAGAAATTGACGGAGCATCTTACGAGGAACTGAACTATGAAGGTTATACTCCCGGCGGAGCAGCGGTTTTAGTCCAGTGCATGACCGACAACAAGAATAGAGCCGCTTCCGAAGTTCGCCATGCCTTTACCAAATACGGCGGCAGCTTGGGGTCTCCGGGGTCGGTTTCCTGGATGTTCTCGAAAAAAGGCTTGATATCATTTGATATTAGACACTTCAGCGAAGACCAGATCATGGAGGTGGCCCTCGATGTCGGCGCCGAAGACGTCAGCACCGAAGGCGACGAGGTGGAAGTGACCACCGCCCCGTCTGATTTTGAGACAGTCAAAGCCGCTTTTCAAGCCAAGGGAATAAAATGGCTGGAAGCCGAAGTGACCATGATTCCTCAGAATTCCACCGCTCTGGATGCCAAGACCGCTCCCACGGCCCTGAAACTGATGGAAGCCTTGGACGATCTGGACGATGTTCAGAAAGTCTACTCTAATTTCGACATTCCGGACGAGGTGATGAAGGCTTTGCAGTGATCGATACTAGTATATTTTTGCGATTTTATAATTAAAGTGTCTCTGGTTCTGGGCATCGATCCCGGTTCCAAGGTCACGGGCTACGGACTGGTGGCCAAAAATGGAACCCAATTGACCTTGGTGGCTGCCGGGCAGATTTCCACCAAGGCGAGCAGCTCGTTGCCCTGTAGATTACACCAGGTTTTTGAAGGTCTTACCAAGGTAGTGGCGGAATTCGGCCCGGATGTAGTGGCGGTGGAAGATGTTTTTTATGCCAAGAACGTTCGGTCCGCCATCCGCCTAGGCCATGTTCGCGGGGTGGCTTTGTTGGTGGCGGCCATGGCCGGTTTGCCGGTATTCGAGTATCCGCCGGCTTCCATTAAAAGCGCGGTCGTGGGCTATGGCCGCGCGGAAAAAGGGCAAGTCGGGATGATGGTCGGTCATATTTTGAAAATCAAGGCTTCACTACCGGAAGACGCCGCCGACGCCGTGGCCACGGCCATCTGCCATCACAACCATTCCGCCTTGGCCAAGCTCTGAACAGGCAAGCGAGCGCATTCCTCGTAGCTTGCCACGGGGAGTTTAAATACAATTCATGGTTTTTATTAGCCGGTAATCGCAGAAGAATAATTTTTCCCTGAACGATCCGGCAAAAATAACGATAGGTATTGGAGTCAAGTTGATCAGTCGCTTAAGAGGCCAATTAGAGGAAAAGAACGCCGGTAATTTGGTGTTGATGGCTAACGGAGTCGGTTACGAAGTCTTCATCCCTTTGTCCACGTTTTATGATCTGCCCGGGCCGGGGACTCAAGTTTCCCTCTACATCAAGACCGTGGTCAGAGAGGACGCCATCGAACTTTTCGGCTTCCTGACCCAAGCTGAAAAAGAAGCTTTCCTGCTGCTTACCGGTGTGACCAAGGTCGGCCCACGATTGGCTCTTAACATCCTGTCGGGTATTGGTCCGGGAGAATTGGTTACGGCTATCACGACCAGGAACATGGCCAGGTTGACTTCCATCCCCGGTATCGGAACCAAAACGGCCGAAAGACTGTTGATGGAACTTAAAGACAAGGCGGCGAAACTTACGGCCCTAGTCGGCGTCCAGACGGCCGGTCTTCCTGATTTACCTATAAACGGGCTCGGCGGTGATGTGGTTTCCGCGCTAATGAATTTAGGTTACGCTCGCCAAGAGGCGGAAAAAGCCGTTGCCGCCGTTATGAAACATGCCGAAAGCCAGGAAGCCGACCTGGGCGATTTGATACGACTGAGCTTGAAACGTCTTAAAAAAGACTAAGCCATGAGTAAGGAAGATAGGATAGTCGCGCCAGCCAGACTGGATGAAGATATCCCGGAAGAAACCAATCTCCGACCCACCAGGTTGACGGATTTTATCGGTCAAGACCATATCAAGGAAAATCTGGCGATTGCCGTAGCCGCCGCCACAGCCAGAGGAGAGGCCTTGGACCATGTCTTGTTTCATGGCGGTCCCGGCTTGGGCAAAACCACATTGGCCCATGTTCTTTCATGTGAATTAAAGGTCGGCCTAAAAACTACCTCCGGCCCGGTAGTGGAACGACCTGGAGATTTAGCCGCGCTCCTGACTAATCTCGAACCACGCGATATTCTGTTTATCGATGAAATCCACCGCCTTAGCCATGTGGTTGAAGAGATTCTCTACCCGGCCATGGAAGATTTTCAGTTGGACATTCTCATCGGCCAAGGACCGGGGGCTCGTTCCGTCAAACTGGACTTACCGCCGTTCACCCTAGTTGGGGCCACCACCAGGGCCGGTTTGTTGACCCGCCCTTTGCGGGACCGGTTCGGAATTCAGTTACGATTGGATTTTTATAAACCGGAAGATTTGGCCGTCATAGTCCATCGAGCAGCCAAAATCATGGGGGCGAGGATCACCAAGGATGGCGCTTGGGAAATCGCGCGTCGATCTCGAGGCACTCCACGAGTGGCAGGGCGCTTATTAAGGCGGGTCCGTGATTACGCCGAAGTTCGGGCTGATGGCGTCATTAGTCGTGAAGTCGCTGATGAGGGTTTGAAAATGTTGTCCGTCGACGCCGAAGGTCTCGACAACCTGGATAGAAAACTTCTAACCGCCATTATCCACAAATTCGGCGGCGGCCCGGTCGGACTGGATACCATTGCCACCAGCATCGGCGAAGAATCCGATACCCTTGAGGACGTATATGAGCCATATCTTATCCAACAGGGTTATCTACATCGCACCCCCCGCGGTCGAGTCGCCACCAGAAATGCTTATCTTCATCTAGGCCTGATCTTCGAAGAAGAACAAAAAAAATTGTTTTAGGATTGCTGTCAGACGATACGCGACGCAAAATTCCCGCCGGCTTGCATTTCCATGCGATAAATCGCCGGACTGATGGTCCGCGGCTCCCTGAAGTGCAAATCTTTATCAAAGCGGAGAACCATGTCCTGTAGGCGTTCGATAATATTATGGGGTCTGGCCTTGATCCTGGTGATGATACCCGGGAACGGGCAGACTTACGGCGGTATTGTCTTCTTGGGAGACAGCTTGACCGCGGGCGGAAAGTGGTCGGAGTTTTTCCCGGAACATCACATCACGAATTTAGGAGTAGTCAGCGATTCCACGGCCGGAGTTCTCAATCGTCTGGATGAGGTCGTCAAGCAACGGCCGGAAAAAGTATTCATCATGATCGGGGTCAACGACCTGGGCGCCGGAGTAACAGTTCCGGAGATAACTGACAGATACGCGCAAATCATCCGGCAGTTGACAAGCAAGTTACCCAAGACCAGGTTCTATCTGCAAAGCGTCCTGCCGGTCAACCGCCAGTTGTATCGGCGTAAATTGAACCCCGACCACATCATGGCGGTTAATTATCTATTGCAGTCTCTGGCCGGTCGATTCAGGGCTACCTATATCGATCTCTTTTCCCGCTTCAGCACGCCGGACCGTCAACTCCATCGGGAATACACCACCGACGGCGTCCATTTGAACGCCCGAGGATATCAAATCTGGAAAGATTGCATCGAGGAAGACATCAACGAGTAAAATATCCTTGATGATGCCCAAACCTTAAGCCTCAGGTATACCAACCCAACTCTTCCGCGTTGGCGTTGTACATCAAACCCAAGAATTTGATCTACTCGGCTCTGGCCTTTCTAATTTGATCCAGGGTGTCCTGGAAGACGGCTTTCCGTTCGTTCGGAGCAATTTCCAGTGCCCGCCGGGCCAGGTCCTCGGCCTGATCCAGTTTGATCCGTTGGGAGTAATACAGCCAAGCCAAGTTGTTCAGAGGCTCCGGGTTATCCGGCATCTGGGATATAGCTTCACGATATTCCTTTTCCGCGGCGGGATAATCCTTTTTTTGGAAATAAACATTTCCTATTAGTTGATACGCCACCGGTAGCTGGGAAGCCGCGGATCGATACTCGCGTATAGCTAAATCATATTCTCCTTTTTGCTCGTACGCCACCCCCAGTTCCAGATGTTCTCGGGGGCTTAAGGGATCATCTATGAAAATGATTTTAGGAATGGAGCATCCGGATAAAAGAAATATAAGCAAGATCAGCCAGCTATGTTTAATAATCCTTGACTTCATGATTCCGAGCCTCCAGGTTTAATGAGCAGATTCCAGCATCCGGTCCGTTCCCATGAGGGCAAAAACTCTTCCTAGGAAATGAGCAACTCGGATTGCCGCCCGCTATGGACAATCTCCTGACGGCTGATAACCGATTAGAAACGCGAAATGGTTGCGGCTTACGGGTCCAAGCCCCAAACCCACAAGAAGAATGACCGGATGTCCGGCGGTCAAAGCCGTGAAAGCTTCTCCGCCGTGCCCAGTGATCCAGTTGGCCATGAATCCTTTTTTCGAGCATATCGGACCAAGTCCAAGGGCAGGGTTCCGCCGATCTCTTGTCGATAAACGGTCGCCTCCACTTCTTCAGGCGTCACCTTGAGATCGTAAAATTGTAAAAAGGAGGCTAAGGCCACTGGTTCGCAATAACCGCCTTCCGTCGGAAAAAAGGGGATGGAGCCGAGAATGATATTCCCGTTAGATGGTTGGAAAGGAAAAGCTCCGCTGGAGGAGGGCGAGGCACAAGCTGCGATGGTTGTGATTAACTCCAGCGATGTCAGCATAGAAAAGAACAAGCGCCTACTCAGTTTGAGAACACACATGGTGCCGCCGTTTTTCAAATCGGCGACACCATGTGGATTTATAATTCATGGATATCCCGGCTCAACCACTGACCGCGACTTTCTTACCCTGGTTGATAATGAGTAGGATGAGCAAGATGATCACCAGAACGGCGATAATGATTCCCAAGCCGCTATCGCCGGCCGGCAGCAAAGTATCCGCCTGACTCGCGAACTGATGAAGCTCCTCGTCGTTTAGCTGGGCCATCCGATCGCGAATTTCCTGAGGATTATATCCGAACGCTTGAAGTCGTTCCATGACCAGTCGGTTTTCCAGAACTTTCTGGGTGGTGGCTAAATCCTGTTGTCTGATGGCCGCGCTGTCCGCGCTGGATATAAAACCGGCTTCCACTCGCGGGACTATACCAATTAACCCCATGACAACAATAAGAACCACGACTACCGGGTGAAACCATGATCGAGCCGACAGGGTCGAAAGATACATGGATGGTAGCCCATTCTTTTTTTCAGTCATTCGTTCAATGCCTATACTCTTGGCCTGATTTGCGGTTGGGTTATAAAATCCTGTTTGAATGCCCGTCGACATCACTACCCTCCAAAAATTTGGTGATAACTGGACAACACAAAGATGATCAATTATATACTATATAGTATAAAGAATGATAGTTAAAAATACATTAGATTGTAATTTATTAATAATTAAACTTAATAAATACATTAGAGGATAATCATCTTGTTCTCAGATAAAGGGGATCAAAAGCTTGGCGGGAATGGGTCATACGCCATAGTCGTAGTAATGTTGTAGGTGATCAAAGTTGTTTCATCCTGATTGACGCCCGGACGCCATGGACAGAGGCGGAGATAAAAATCGGACCATCCATGGATATTTAGGAGGCCTGTCCTGGCCCGGACTTCACGGCTGTCCAGCGGGGAAACTGATCGCTTATCTTCCTCTGATGTCCGAGCTCATAGCAAATTGGGAAAATCTGTTTGACCCTCAAGGTTGGATATATTATTATTCCCGGGAATATCACGGTGGCTGATTGAACATGCAGGCGAACGCTTTTTGTGTAGCTTCCTGCGGGGTTAGCGAACCGAAAAAGATTTAAACGCGTTCGTTCCTCACATGTCGAAGATTCCTAACCGCTTGTCGCGGGGGGCTTCAACATTCCTCGATGCTGCCCGCGAGGAGCTTCAATTCCCTGTATCGAACGTCTATTCAGCGAAAAAAATGAGGGACTTGGCCAAAACCGCGGATAAAATCACGCCCATAAAAGGCCCAAGTATCAGACCATGTTCATTTGTCTGATCAAGCTTTCTTCTGGATCCCTGGTTTGGCCCTGGCATATACTGGCGTCGGGCCCGGCGAACGAAGGCGACATTGGAAAAGCCTTGGTCGTTGTGAACCTGCATACAAGCACACCCGGCCGTATGTCTTACCAGTTCTGATAATTGGAATTCGTATGAAGCAAAGCGGCATAAGCCACCAAAAGGATATAGTAATGACAATCAGATCTACCAGGTGTCCGTTAGAACCGGCGCCCCTTACGGTGGTTCGAACATACTCGCCGTCTTCACTCCGGCTAAAAAATGCTATTTGGTAACCCAGTTGGTAAAAGATGGGCAATGGACTTCCGGTCCGAAGTGATAACCTCGTCCATGATGCCGGCTTCAATAAGAAATGACAACAGAGGTAATTGCAAAACTGCCCTTTTGGCTCAACTCTTTGTCGGGCTCTATTTTGAAGTCCTCAAAATACGTCAGTATTCCTGCGGCTTCAAAATCTCGCCCTCCTCGATTTGGGCCAAAATTTCTAGTTTTGCAATCACCTCAACGGTATATAGATATAAAGATGTTGAATGACATTTAAGGCCTGTTATCGTAATGGTCTCAATACATGAACCGGTTATGAGAGGGAACCAACGCATATGAACAACAGGATATTTTGGGCTGACTTAATGAGAGCATTGGCTATTGTGGGAGTGCTTTTAATTCATTGCTCCGCCTATCTTACTTATGGATGGCATCAAATCCCTATGTCCTGGTGGTGGATAAGTAACTTATATAACGCTTCCGGAAGAATCGGAGTTCCGCTTTTTATAATGCTCAGCGGTGCGATGCTATTAACCAAAACAGAGGGGTACGAAGTTTTTTTTAAAAAAAGAGTTATCGGAAAATTATTGATTCCGCTAATAGCATGGTCATTGATTTATTTCCTTTGGCGTACCAGTGTCGATCATGTACCGATAAAGGCGGCAATCAAGTTGATATTGGCGGGGAATATCTCATACCACTTAGTCTTCTTTAATTATTTTCTGGGAATTTACCTGTTCATGCCACTTTTAAGAATCATTGTAAATTCGGGACGTTCCATAGATACCTATTATTATCTTTTGTTATGGTTTATATGTTGTATTATTTCATTAATTCATCAATTAACCGTAATAAGGTTTGGGTTGTTTTTACCCGAAGCGGCCGGGTTTGTCGGTTATTTGATCTTAGGGCATTTATTAAAAGATTTTGATTTAAAATTCCGCAGGATGCCCTATGTGATCATGCTTTATATTATATCAATGTCTATCACTGCCTACGGGGTATATCGTCTTTCCTCGCAAAGTGGAGCATTGAACGAGCTTTTCTATACTTACCTTTCACCTAATATAGTCATTGCTTCCTGCTGCGGTTTTTTGATCATTAAAAAGATAGGTGAATCATTACTGCTTTTAAGCAATTTTTATTTAAAGGAAATTATTGAGCTTTTGAGCAAATTGAGTTTCGGGATATTTTTTATCCATGTAATTTGGCTGGAAACATTTAGACATTTTGTAAATATTGATTCTTTTAATCCTTTTATAGCTGTACCGTTAACCGTATTGCTAATGCTTTTTGTGTCGATTATCTCGATTTTAATTTTAAGAAAAATTCCATATATCAAGGTTATTATACCATAACATCAAAATTTACCTTGGTCGTGAAGGCGATTAACCGAATTGATTTGATCCGGATAGGGCAACAAATATTTTTTTAAATCCAAGTATTGTTCATCACGGTGTTTTCACTGATTGGCCACATATCTTTGCCAATACTCCGGACAATTTGACAACGAAGAAAAAAGCGGATAAACAACAATCGTGAACCTACTATAAGCGACCGGAGACAATTATTAGAGTTTTGATTAGTGGAGGGACGAAAGCCGTATGAAAATTCCCTTAGCGAAACCCATGTTCGGCGAAGAAGAAAAACAACTGGTTCTTGAGGTTCTGGAATCAGGCTGGGTGGTCCAGGGACCGAAAGTCGCCGAATTCGAACGCCGCTTCGCCGCTTTTACCGGCGCCCCCTTTGCCGTGGCTGCTTCCTCCTGCACTACCGCCCTGCACCTGGCTCTGATATCTCTGGGTATTGGTCCCGGGCAGGAGGTCATTGTCCCGGCTTTCACCTGGATTGCCACCGCCAACGTTGTGGAGATGGTCGGGGCGCGGCCGGTCTTCGTGGATATTGATCTCGAAACTTTCAATATCGATGTCAGACGAGTAGAGAAGGCCATTACCGCCAAGACCGGAGCAATTATTCCCGTTTCGCTTTTTGGTTTGAGCGCGGACTTGCACCCGATTTTGGACTTGGCCCAAAAACACGAGCTCAAGGTCGTGGAAGACGCGGCCTGCGCTCTCGGAGCCTTATACCACGGGCATCCAGCCGGAACTATGGCCGATGCGGCCTGTTTCAGTTTTCACCCCCGGAAATCCATCACCACTGGTGAGGGCGGCATGTTGACCACTGCCAATGAAACCGTGGCGGCGGATGTTCGCTCCAGGCGCGACCACGGGGCCTCGGCCAACGACTTGGTTCGACATCTGGGGGCGCGGACGTATCTCCTGCCGGAATTCAACCATTTTGGCTATAATTACCGGATGACCGATCTGCAAGGCGCCTTGGGGGTGGCCCAAATGGGGCGACTGGAATGGATTCTCCAACGTCGCGCGGTTCTGGCCGAGCGTTATGATGCTGCCCTCAAAGGGATTCCTTGGCTGCGACCGCCCGTTGTTCCCGGCGGATATCGCCACGCCTACCAAGCCTATGTCTGCTTGTTTCAGTCCGAGACGCCCTGTTTGGATAATGTCGTGACATTAAATACTAACCGAAACGCCTTCATGGATCGACTCGAAGCCGCGGGTTTGTCCTCCAGACCAGGAACCCACGCCGTGCACCTCCAGGGCTATTATCGGGAAAAGTACGGATACAATCCGGAAGATTTTCCTCAGGCCTATCTGGCTGATCAACTGACGCTGACTCTTCCCCTCTACGCCCAGATGACCGAGGTGGAGCAAGACTATGTCATTGAGTGTATAAAGCGTGGCTGAAGTCTGAGCTACGCGCGGCTTAGTCGGCGATTTGCGAATAGGCGGTTTACCTCTCGCGGTGCATATTATCCGCTGAAATGTATTTTCAAGTTTCCCTCCATGCTCCGGACGCCGGCAAGAGTTCGCGTTTACACGCAGCGCAATTTATATTTGCATATTAAAGCGGTGGAAGTGGCTAGGCCCGCCAAAACATTATTGGCAGACTTGGGGCGTGTCCCACCGATTACGCGCAATTATTTGTGACATTGCATATATTTACATCCGTCTTTACCCGAAGCGCCGATCTAGGTTCTAGCCTGAGCCGATGCGCTACTGCCCGCCGAGTATGGCCGGGAAACGATGATAGTCGACCTTAGTGGAGAAATGACTACGGAAGAATTTATCCTTGCGGCCCCCCAGGCCACGGTGATACAGTACGTCGGTCGAATCGGCCTAAAAGGTTTATTTACTCAAGGTGTTACCCTCTACCCGGGAACTCCGCTCCCTGGTTGGTGGATGTCTCAAACTTTGGGATACTTGAGGCCTCGGCCGGATTCAGGCTTTACGCGTCCGGATTGATAGCCGGCGTCGCTCTGGCCTGAATCAGATTTAAAAAGGATTAGACTACCAGGAACCACTAAATCATGCTTTTCAAACCAGCTCGGCTCAACGACGTATGTAAAAGAATAATATGAAACTGTCACTCAAACTATTGGTCCCCGGTCAGGAGAAAATGTGGGATGATTTAGTAAAAAGAAGCAATGAAGGCACTTTGTTCCACACGCTTAAGTTTCTATCGTATCATGAAGATCGATTCAGAAGCAATGAGCATCATTTGATCTATTATAATGGAGAAGCGCCTTGTGGCGGGATTCCCTTGGCCATATTCGAGGAAGCAGGGAAAAAGACCGCCAGGTCGCCTTTTGGAGCCAGTTGCGGCGGGCCTTTTTTTGATCGAGTTTTAAATTATGAAGATAGTATGCTGGCCGTCGAGCTGTTGTTAGCTCATTTAATAGAAGCCGGGGTCGCAAGCTTCCGCGTGACTTTGCCTCTGAGATGTTACTATAGGCAATATAGCGATACCTTCCGCTTGGCTCTTCTGGAACATGGCTTTTTGTGCATGAATAGAGATATTTCCAGCGTGGTTTGTTTGTCTGGGAACTCCGGATTAGAAGCCTGTGTTACATCCAGACTGCGCAATGCCACGCGAAAGGCAGAGAAATCAGGCGTCGTCATAAAACACCGTGCTCCCTTGGATGACTTTTGGTTCCTTTTATCAAAAACTTATGAAAAGCTCAATCTAAAACCCACCCATACCATGGCGGAACTTCGTCGCCTTTCAGATATGTTCCCTGACGAGATATATTTTGATGTGGCATACTTACAGGACCGGCCTTTGGCGGGTATCGCATTTTTTGTTTTGAATAAAATTGTGAACAGCTCCTTTTATCTTTGTCATGATTCCCAATATCAACAATACCAGGCGCTCAGCTTATTAGTCTACGAAAGTTTGAAGATGGAGGCGGAACATGGCTTTCATTGGTTTGATTTTGGGACATCTTCCTTACAGCAAAAAGGTAGCAAAAATTTATTCCTCTTTAAAGAAAGTTTTGGAGCTGTTGGTGAATTTCGTGAGTCTTATGAGTGGAGAGGACAATGATCTCCTTCTTACCCGAAAATCATTGGCCTTGCCAAGTTCAAGCAGAAATAAAAGTAGACCCTAACGCATTTTTAGGTGAAAGATTCAATAAATCTTGTTCATTATTCCCCGCGGGGCGGATGGCTTTGGACTGGCTATTCCAGCATTTGCATTTATGCCGTGAAGATGAGGTTTGGGTAACGACTACTTTCGATTTACCTAATGTGTCCAGCTGTGTGACCAGTACTATCTTCAATCATTGCAAGCCATCGAGAGTATTAAGCCGGGCCACCAAAGCGATTTTGGTAATTCACGAATTTGGTGTGCCCCATTCGCAGATTGAGCATTTTCATTGTGTCAGCCAGGAGCTTGGTATTCCTTTAATTGAAGATTGTGCCCACAGTCTTGATTCCTGGTTGAACAACCGATTGATCGGCACATGGGGCGATTGGACTATATTATCCTTTCCTAAAGTCTTTCCAGTAAGAGAAGGTGGCGCTCTCTTAGGCAAAAATATTGACTATATTCCGTCTAACCTTGATTTTTCCTTGATTCAGCATATTTCCGATGCGATTGGTTGCCATCTTTCATTTGTTAGTCAATACTCAGCTTTACGCCGCGACGTTTACCAAAAAATGTTCGACCTGGCCACTGAATGTGGGCTTAAGCCATTATTCAGGGCTTCCGAATTTATCACACCCTTCTTTTTTCCATTTTATACGAACGACTGGCAACTTTCGCTAAAATATGCCCTGGAATCAGGCGTGGACTGTGCAAGATGGCACGGTTCCAACATTGTTGTTTTACCTTGCCATCAATTTCTAACAGGGGAAGATTTGGAAATCTTTAAAAAATTATTTTTAAGAGTGGGAAAAATATTTTGATAAAAATAGTATTTGCCGGCAGTGGATCATTGGTTGAAGCATTGATTGAGACGATCAGGCCGCATTTTGCCTTGGCTGGAGTAGTTTTATCTCCCCAAATGCCGGCGTCGGCCCTAACCGGCATGAAAGCCTTTTGTCAGGCTCGAAATATTCATTACCAATATGGTTTCGAAGGACTTGCCGCGGATATTTACCTGACGCCTAATTATCCCATATTGTTGGATTCAACCTTTTTAAAAGGTCGGCTATGTCTTAACGTTCATTTTGCCCTATTACCAAAATATCGAGGCTTCCATCCTGTTCAATGTGCCATTATCAATGATGAAAAGCAGGTTGGTTACACTCTGCACCAGGTCGATGAGGGAATTGATAGTGGACCGATTTATTTTCAGAAATCCTTTGAAGTCAACGACGCCGATAATATCCATACCTTGAACAGTCGACTGGCTGAAGATTTGATAACTAACTTTCTTGGCTACTTAAATGAAATTATCGCTGGGAAAAAACCCAAGGATCAGAATGAAAGCCAGGCTACCTGGGGCGGCCGTCGACATCCCGAAGATGGGCTTATTAATTGGCGCGAAACTTCCAGGGAGATATTCAATTTGGTTCGAGCCGTCCAACCTCCTTACTATCCAGGTGCTTATACTTACTTGAAAGACAAAAAAATAATTATAGCTCGAACCATTCCTGTCCAAGTGGCACCTTATAAACATATTCCCGGCCAAATCGTCGATGTACAAAGAGATAAAGGCTTGCTGGTGAAAACCGGCGACACTTTGCTTTGGTTGACCAAGGTGTGGGAAGACGGTGTAGAACATCCCGCCGGAGAGTTTATCGGTCTAAAAATTGGTTCTCGTTTTAAATCAATATAAAGGTTGGTTTGGTTTTATAGTATGCTCGATATAGCGCCCTTATCCATTTGTATGTTTAGTAACTTGTTTCCGCCGATAGTCAGTGGTTCATCTCAATTTTCATATTCTCTGGCACGGGAACTTATCCGAAGAGGCAACCAGGTAACCGTGATCACCGCCCTCGTTGGCAACCTGCCCGAATTTGAAACAATTGACGGCATTTCTCTTCATCGCCTTAGAGCTTTAAGACTACCGCAATTGCCCTTGGCTCATAACTTTCAATATCTTACTTATACATTTACTCCGAGTAATTACAAACAAGTCAGAAAAATTTTTGAAATTAGTGATTTCGATATTATTCATCAACAAAATCATATATTCGACACAATACTTACCTCCTCACGTATCTCCAAGCAGTTAAATTTACCTTTAGTCCTCACTATCCATACTGAAGCTCAGCATACCAACTCTTTATATAATTTCATTTTAACCCAGCTGGATAAATTGGCCCGCCTAGTAATTGTCGGAAAAGCCGATGCCGTTATTTCTCCGGATCCGGTGGTCCAAGAATATGTCAGACTGCGACACGACATCAAGCATTCGCCACTCATACCTTACGGCATTAATGTTGATGAACCAAATCCCGATGATATAAAAGAAATACGCAATAAACATTCATTGAACCACTCACCGGTTATCCTATCTCTTGGGCATGTCCACCCTCTGCGAGACAGGATCGATCTGATCCAGGCCATGCCGACTGTTCTGAAAAAATATCCTGCTTGTCGTTTAATAATCGTTGGAGAAATCTACACTCAAAAGCCCGTTGAATTAGTCGCCGACTTGAACCTCCGCGAAAACGTAACTTTTGCCGGATCAATTCCACATGCTCAAATCCCCGCCTATTTCGCGGTTTCTGATATGGAGATTCATACTTTCAATGGTTCCTACCCAGGCCCTGGAATTGCCTCCATGGAAGCCATGGCTTTCGGATTACCCGTCATCATTACCGAAATCGATAGCCATTTTGATTTCCATCATTTTCAAAACTGGGAAAACGTAGTCATGTTACCCGCCAATCGTCCCGAAGAAATGGCCCGCACAATAATCAGGCTCTTGGACGACGATACGCTTCGCAATAAAATCGGCTTTAATGCAAAACAAATGATTGCTGAAAATTATTCTTGGAATGCGGTTTGCTCTGCCCATGAAGAGCTTTATAGACATTTAATCGAGCAAAAATTTAAATAGACCTTGTTAAGCGAAAATATCATTCCGCAGGTGCAAAACCAATCAAATTGCCTTCAGCTATAATTCTATCATCTGGATGACTCATTACGCCGGCCTAGGGCTTCGACGCGGTCAATGGCCGATGGCGGAAGAAGAATATGGGCGGTTGTCGACCTGGCAACTTTTTCCGGCCATGGCGAAGATTGACGTGGCTGATGCCGTCGAGACCTTGTAAAAAGAAAGGAGAGACCGCCGAAAAAAAGCCCGTTCCCCGCCTATCCTCCAAACTGGACGGACGACTTATCTGATATTGTGAAGCGCTGTAATGATTCGCCCACGCAGGTCATGTCTTTCAATTAGACGACCACCACTAAAAAAGCCATAACTCTGGGATATGGCTTCACTTGTCGGTGCAATTAAATTCTTTCTCTTCGCTTGGATTGGTGGTATAAAACCTACGCTACGTAATCTGACGGCCATTTTCAAAAGTAATGAAATTTGTTATTGCCGTGGTTCCGGAGTATCGCACCTGGAGATTCACCTATAAGTTGTTCATAGTACCGCCCTTGAGTCCATTCTCTAGTTAACTCCGGGCTTTTTACCAGGCGGAAATTAAGCGCTGCAGCCGCGAGTCGGCGTGTAAATCAAACATTTGGATTTATTTTAAAAATAACTGGCAAGCCCACCAACGGCGACGCGGAGATAATTTTTATGGCTGATGCCAAAGATTTTACAGGATAACCATACTAATGCGTTCGCTACACCGCTGTTCGGCCCGCGCATCGCAAGATACTATTAAGGTTTTTGAGAAGGGCGGATTTTCTTGTTGCCGATGTTCAACTCGCGGTTCGCCGCACATATTGCTTTATCCCGAGATACGGCGGTGCACGCCCACTAGAACCAGGATCACTACGAAAGCAAAGCTTCCTTTTGCTCCCTGGGGGCCGGCTGAACATAAACTTTTTTTCCGCTGCTTGGCCTTCAACGAAACCCATCCCGAGCCGTTCACGGCCGTAATCCAAAAGCCGATGGAAAAAAGGGCATGAAAATCCTGTTGATCATTCCAGCCTATAACGAAGAAAGAAGCCTGCCCGCCCTTCTTGAGGAAGTAAAGTTCGCTGAGTTAGACGCCGTGATTGTCGACGACGCCTCACATGATAATACGGCATCGGTGGCTTTAGCCGCCGGCTTTCCCGTACTCCAGCTCGTAACGAAGCTAGGCATCGGTGGGGCGGTGCAAACCGGTTTTATTTACGCTGTTCAACATGGTTACGACATCGCCGTTCATGTGGATGGTGACGGCCGGCATAACCCGGCTCTGGTACGAGAACTGGTGGATCCCATCGTTGCGGGAGAGGCTGACTGTGTTATCGGCTCGCGATATCTTCCGGCTGATCCGGGCAGGGACCGCCAAACCCCGGTTAATCGCCGTCTTGGAGAGTATTTTTCCACCAGTATCCTGCGCTGGGGGACCGGCCTTCAAATTTATGATACTAATTCCGGGTTTCGCGCCCTGAACCGAAAAGCTTTTACTTTTTTTTCGACCGAATACCCTGTGGATCACCCAGAAGCGGAGGCGCTGCTCCTCTTACACCGGGCGGGCTTTCGTATAATTGAAATTCCTGCTCGCATGCGCGGACAAGAGCGGAGGCCGTCGCTGTTCGCTTCCGCTAAAGCGCTCTTCTACCCCGTGAGTGTGATCATCGGGTTGGCCGGCATTATCCTCAAACAACCCAGGGGGAAAATATGACCTTTTCCACTTTGGTCCTATCGGTAAGTCTGAGCATACTCTTGCTTCTTCTACTGTATACTCTGTGGCTGCTTCGATCAGGGTTGCTTTCTCCACACGTAACGGTCCGCTGGGTGTTGGTGGAAGGTTTCGCGATGCTCTCGATTCTGCTCTGGGGGCGCTTAGCTTTTATCCGGGTCACTTCCGCCCTCAATGATCGGGAGTTGCTGGTTATTTTGGCCGTCATCTTCTTTGCCCTCTTCAGCTTTCTCGTTATTGAGAGCATGGTTCTAATTTCAAGTAATAGAAATCAATTGCGCAGGGTAACCCAGGAATTGGCTTTATTGAAATCCAAGCAACAGGGAATGCCGGAAATCATCCTCCATGAGAGTCCCCCTCAGCCTGACGTCACAAAAGGCGACTCAAAAACTTCTCATTTATACCGGGATTTTTTCCTGGTGGCCTGGATGCTGGCCTGTGTGTTGGCTTACCACTACCGGAACAGCTTCCCGGAATCTATCCAGGCTCTGCTTACCGCCAATTACAAGCAATAAAATGCTGCAATATTACTCAATTATTCTCCCGTTGTGTTTGCTTTGCCTGGCTTGCCTGGGCTTAGGCTCTGTTATACTGAAACCCTTGGCGCGCTATCTTCCAGCTTTGCCCATCTGGGGGCGAGCCTGCCTGGCTTACTTCCTTGGGCAAGGACTTTTGTCCTCGGGCTTGCTGCTGGTGGCGGTAAGCGGGTATTTTATCAAAGACGTGCTGCTCGCGGTCTTGGCTCCTTTGGCCTTGGCCGGCTTGTGGTATTTAAATACTACAGCGCGGCAGTGGTTAGAAGCCGCCAAAAAATTTTTCGCGGTTATCAGGCACGGTAGGTTTCTGTGGCAGTTCAATACCGCGCTGCTGGCGCTTTTGCTGATGGCCGGGGTGAGCGGACTTTTCATCACCAATTTTGGCGGCGATGCGATAGCCTTCTATTTTGCCATTGCCAAATATATCAGTGAACTTCACAGATTGATTCCAATGCCGGGTTACGAAGAATTTACCGGAGTGGGTTTATATGCGGAGACGCTCATAGCTTCGTTGATGTCTTTGGGCATGCCCAACATTTCCCCCCGTCTGTATTCCTGGCTAAACTTTCTACCTATCCTGGTCCTTCTATACGCGGTGTCCCGCCATTGCAGCCTGAGCCGGCGAGCCGGAATGATTACTTTAATTGTCGCCGCTACCTCCACCGCCGTTCTCAACCTGTGGAGTGATGGCAAGACGGATCTATTTGCCTTGGGGCCCGGGCTGGCCGCGGTTCTTTGCGCCTTGCTGGTCAGGGAAGAGCGGGGACGTCTTGTTTTACTACTGTTGACGGGATATTTGGCGGGCATTGCTTGCGTGATGAAGCTCACCTATGCGGTGGCCCTTTTACCTATAGCCGGCATATGCGTCGCCTGGGGCGACATTTTGGATATCCTAGGATTTTTGCGATATGGTGAAGGTAAAAAGATGGCTGCCGCCACTGCGCGCTGCCTCTTTGCCGCCTTAATGTGCGCTTTGGGGTTTACCCTGGCCTTTGCCCCGCATGCCTATAAAAATCTGCAACTATTCAATACTATTGTGGGCATTAAGAGTGAATATGGATATTGGTATTCTCTCGCTACGATTCGTCGTCTGCTATTGACTTACCCTTTGGCTTTGACCTACGGGAATTACTGGGCGCAACATGGTAACCTTTCTTCAATAATGCTTGCCTTTGCTCCATTCCTATTTTGGTTGCCCGGCCCTAATGTCTGGCGGAACAGTCGTCTGGCGGCTTTAAGCATGGGGGCTTTGACGGCAATGGTCTGTTGGATGGTCATTTATCCATCCTACTTCATGCCGCGTTATTTTTTCGTGACGTTACTTTGTCTCGGGATTCCGGTCGCCCAGGCCGCTATGACCATAAGTATCAGCTCTCGAACCTTAGCTGTCGCCATACCTTTGATTCTAGCTTTTGTCCTGATTACTTGCTTACAGGAAGCGCGTCAACTTGGGATGATCAGGTTAAATCCCACTATTTTCACTAATTATCCATTTTCCGATGATGAGGAATGCCGATTGGCGGGGTTTACCTCGTTTTACTGCCGAGCCCATAAAGCTATCAATGCCAAGGCTAATCAAAATGACAGAGTATTCGTGATCGCTTATCGCTATTGGCTACGTGGTGATTTGCTGATTTCTGCTAGTAAGTTTAAGGAGAATTATTCTGCTGACGGTTTTTGGAAAACGCTAGAGGACGGAAAATTTCGCTTCATACAGTATGACTCGCCTTTGGCCGCACTTATACCGCGTGAGAAACTACTTTCGCCACCCGAACATATCAAGCTGCACGAAATCTATAGAGAAGAAGGCTTGATTACTGCCTACGAGGTGGAATACCTCAAGAAGCCTTGACGACGGACTTGCCTGTTCTATTGCCAATAAGGCCGGACAGGCGCCTGAATATTTACCCACTCCAAACAGCGAAGATTCCTCGCAGCTTGCTGACAGGAGCTTCAACCGCGGAAAGAGGTGAAAAGGAAGCCGGTCCGGGTTTATGCAATACTCCGTTCCCTTGTAGTGAAGATACGCCGAACCGGCATCTTCGTAAAACCTGAAGACTCAAGTCCGTCTCCAGGCTAGGCCTCTTACCCTAAGGTCATGCCGCCATCGACGGCGATGGCCTGACCGGTTACATGGGGAGAAGTCGCGAAGTAAACCGCCAAATCTCCCATGTCCTCCGGCGTCTGGGCCTCTCCTTGAGGGATCAGGGTCTCCTGGTGACGTTTCCACGATTCCTCCATGGTTTCACCGGCCGCTTTCCATTTCTCGGAAAGTCCGGCGCCCCCATACCACATCTGCGTACCAATGATCCCCGGGCAGATGGCGTTGACAGTGATCTTGGTTTTCGCCAATTCCTTGGAGAGGGCGTTCGTGAAACCCACGACCGCGAACTTGGACGCCGTATAGTGAGCAAGATCGGGGAACCCTATCTTCCCGGCAATGGATGCGGTATTGATTATCCGGCCGAAATTTTGTTTCTTCATATGCGGGATGACGGCTTTACAGCAGAAAAAAACGCCCTTGACGTTCACATCGTTAACGAAATCCCAATCTTTTTCAGTAAGTTTCTCCACCGGCATTATGCTGATCACGCCGGCGTTGTTGACCGCAATGTCAAGGCCGCCAAGTTTTTCTATAGTTTCCTTGACCATATTCTGAACCTGGTTCCATTTGGTCACGTCCACCTTGAGGGCAATGGCCCGACGATCCATCTTTTTGACTTCATCAGCGACTTTTTTCGCGTTCTCTTCAATCAGGTCAGCTACCGCCACATCACAACCTTCTTCGGCGAGACGCATGACAATACCTCGGCCGATCCCCTGGCCCCCTCCGGTCACCAATGCAATTCTGCCTTTCAATTTCATGGTTCGTCCTCCATATCCTTAAAATAGTAAATAAAAATAATTGAGAGTGCTAACAGGAATGCAGGCTATGTCCTTTTTCGCAATAACCGATCATTATCGACGCCGCGACAAAGCCGTTTTCACCTTCATGGTTTTGCCCGAATAGGTTGAACATGCAAGCGAGCGCACTACTCGCAGTTTGCCGCGGGGAGCTTCAACTGTTTTTCTGCGTGCATCAACAACATGTCTCATTATTGACGTTAGGGTTTGATGAATTAAAAAGCCGCCAAAGACAATTGGTTACTGCTTGGTTGAGCCATGTGACTGTTCCCCATCCAGGGCTGCACTCCGCCTGATTGCAGGATTACGCCGGGAAAATTCACCAGCGTTGGTTTACTCAGCAACCATGAATACCTTTACTGAACAGATACGAGGATTTTGATATGCTGCTCCCTATTGGCCAGCAATTCCTTGAACCCCTTTTCCACGATATCGTCCAGCTTGATTCTTCCGGTGATCATGGGTTCCGCGACTATTCGGCCGTCGGCCATAAGCGCGATGGCCGTCTTGAAATCACCGTAATAGGCCAGAGAGCCGAGAACTTCTTTTTCGTAGAAAACCAGATTATTGAAATGAATCTCACTGGGCTTCTCGAAGATGCCCACCAACACCGCTCTCCCCCCGGTTCTGGCCAGATCGACGGTGAGCGCGCCTGTTTGGTGGCCGCCGACACATTCGAATGCGACGTCAACACCAGCGCCGTCTGTCAGACGGCGAACCTCCGCGGCAGCGTTGGTCTCGGTCGGATCGATCACTGCCGTGGCCCCGAGTTTTTGAGCATACTCCTTTCTGGCCTTGGCCTTTTCCACGACTATGATTTTGCTGGCGCCGGCCGCCTTCGCGGCTTGGAGAGTTACCTGGCCGATGGTGCCCGCCCCGACGATGGCCACGGTATCTCCCACAAGGACCTGACCCCTTCGTATAGCGTGAATCCCAACCGCCACCGGCTCCACAAAAGCGCCGACATCGAAAGAAATTTCCGGAGGAAGTTTGTAGAGAGTGTATGAAGGAACGTTAACATACTCCGCAAAAGCGCCATTAGCCATAAGACCCGTGAAAGCCAGTTTCTCGCAGAGGCTATAACGGTTCTGGTTGCACATAAAGCATGCCTGGCAGTACTGGCAGGCATCAGGGGCAACTCGGTCGCCGATCTTCCAGCCCTGGACATCTTTTCCAACTTCGACTATTTCGCCTGAGAACTCATGTCCCATAATAAGGGGCGCCTGTATACCGGTGAGGGGATGGGGTGCGGATGCGGGAATGAATATGGGACCGGCATCGTACTCATGCAGGTCAGAGCCACAAATTCCGCACCAATGAACCTTTATTTTGACTTCCGTGGGACCGGGCGCGGACGGTTCGGGCCAATCTTCCACTCTCACGTCTTTTCGGCCATACCAGACAGCTGCTTTCATGTCTTTCTCCTTTCATGTAAAGGATTATTTTTGGTTTACTCCCATTACCATACGACTCCAGCACCCACATTATTATACAAATTGTGAGGCCTGTTGAAAAAAGCGGTGATGATACTCGAAAAGCGCGATGCATTGTCGAATAACTAGATCGTTTCCGCTTTTTTTTGTCAAGACTATTTTAAGAACCTAAATCCACCGTCAAATCGCGGATATGGCGCGTAAATCTTAGGCGAAACGCGAAGTTGGACCGATTTTGGCCCGCAGGCGTATTCACCATACGCCGAGGAGCCACCGGGCAGTGCCCGGAGCCATCAGCGAGTGAGCATTGGCGCTGGACTGAACAGTTACCCGAGTTCGAGCGGGTTTTGGGGTGCGGGACCTTCCCGCCGGGAAACGAGCGTTGCAGCCAAGAGTTACGTGCCTCAATGCCCGCAAGTGGTGAATTAGGGAGGCATTGCCGACTTTTTAATTGGACGGAAATATGGTAAAATTATATTAATTTTAGATATTCAATTCGGGGGCATTATGTCCGAACCTGCCCGCAAACGAGCCACTTATGATGATCTTTACACCTTGCCTCCTAATATGACGGGCCAGATCATTGAAGGCGAGATGTTCGTCTTTCCTAGGCCGCACTCCAAGCACGCCAATGTGGCTTTTGCCCTTAGCGGTGAATTGGGGCCGCCATTTCGTTTCGGTCGCGGCGGCGGGCCAGGCGGGTGGATTATTTTAATCGAGCCTGAAATCATGCTTAGCGACAACCTGCTGGTCCCGGATTTGGCCGGCTGGAGAACAGAACGTTTACCTGAACCACCCAAGGAAAATTTTATTGCCATCACCCCTGACTGGATCTGCGAAATACTCTCGCCCGGAACTGCTCGCCTGGACCGAATTCGCAAAATGCCCATCTACGCCCAGCATGAGGTGAAACACCTTTGGTTTATCGACCCCATCATTAAGATTTTAGAGGTTTATATTCTCAAGGAAGGGTCTTGGGTGGTTAGGGGCAATTATGGCGAAGATGAGCGGGTTCGGGCCGAGCCTTTTGACGCCGTGGAAATCAACTTGGCCGGTCTCTGGTGGGGAGATTGAGCATTTATGACCGCCAAGCCTGAAATTTTTGGCAGAAAATTACTTTAGCCGCTGAGGGGCAAAAGGCGCGGCGTATTTTTTCTCCGTATTCTCAGCCTATCCGCGGATATTTTCTTTCCGTTCGGTTTCGTTCTCCCTAAATCCACCATCAAATCGCGGATAGGGCGCGTAAATCCTAAGCGAAACGCGAAGTTGAAGGTCCCGCCGTTGGCGGATACCTTCGACATGTAAGGAGGCAGAGCGTTTTGATTTCGCTCGCTGCCCCGCGGAACGCTGCGGGACAGTTCGCCTGCATGTTGGATTTTGGCCCGTAGGCGTATTCACCACACGTCGAGGAGCCACCGGGCGGTGCCCGGAGCCATCAGCGAAATACCCGGCAGCCATGTATTGACAGCCACTCGAGTTTGAATAAGCCATTGGGCGCGGGACTTTCCCGCCGCCGGGGAGTGCCCGGAGCCGCTGCGGAATGCATGCCACCGAATCAGTTCAGAGCCCTGGTTCGGCATATTCTCGCGTCCCAAGGCATCAGCCTGGGAACGGGAGCGAAGGCTTCCCAAAGGTTTAGGGAAACAAGGTAGTTATGAAACAACCGCCGCCGCCGCCGCTCGAACCGGAACTAAATGTGGAAGTGACCACTGTTTCCGCCAGGGATGCGGTGGTGAAGGACCAGGTATAAGTGGCGGCCATGTTGTTGCCGCTGGTATCTTTAACGCCGGTGGTTATGGTGGCGGTGTAATTGGTGTTGTAATCCAGGTTCGCCGAAGGCGTGAAGATGGCGGTTTTGGCGGCGCTGTCGTAGGACACGGCGCCGCTGACGCCGTTCAGGCAAAAAGTGGCTGAGGTCAAGGAGGCCGGGAGTATCTGCTCGCTGAAAGTCGCCTTGATGGCGGCGCTGACGGCCGTGCCTGTCGCGCTATTGGCCGGGCTGGTGGAAACGACGGTGGGCGGAGTCGTCTCGGGGCCTGCCCCGGTGGTGAAGGACCAGGTATAAGTGGCGGCCAGGTTGTTACCGCTGGTATCGGTAACGCCGGTGGTCACAATGGCGGTATAAAGGGTGTTGTAGGCCAGGTTCGCCGAAGGCGTGAAGATGGCGGTCTTGGTGCTGCTGTTGTAGGACACGTCGCCGCTGACGCCGTTCAGGTAAAAAGTGGCTGAGGCCAAGGTGGTCGCGAGTATCTGTTCACTGAAAGTCGCTTTGATAGAGGCGCCGATGGGGATGCCTGTCGCGCCATTGGCCGGGCTGGTGGAAGCGACGGTGGGCGGGGTCGTGTCGGGTCCTGCCGCGGTGGTGAAGGACCAGATATAATAGTCGGCCATGTTGTCGTCGCTGGTATTCTTAACGCCGGTGGTTACGATGACGGTGTAAAGGGTGTTGTAAGCCAGGTTCGCCGCGGGCGTGAAGGTGACGGTTTTGGTGGCGCTATTGTAAGATACGGCGCCGCTTACCCCGCTCAGGTAGAAAGTGGCCGTGGTCAAGGAGGCAGAGTCCATGGAGTCGCTAAAAGCCGCGTTGATGGAGGCGCTGACGGCTATGTTCGTCTCTCCGGCAGCCGGGCTGATGGAAGTTATGGTGGGCGGCGTTAAATCCAAATTGGCCACGAAACCATCGTTTGCGCCGATATAAGCCCTGAAGGGAGAGCCCCAGGTGGCGTTGCCATAACCGCCCACATATATATCTCCGGAGCTATTCAGCCCCAAGGCCTTGACAACTTCATCCCCGGCGGCCGAGCCCAGGAAGGCGTTCCATTGATAAACTCCCGCGGAATTCAGGACGGCCACGAAACCGTCGCCGCCGCCGGCATAAGCCCGCTTGACGTTGGCGCCGAAGTCGGAATAGGCTGCCCCACCCGCGTAAATGTTCCCGGAACTGTTCAGCGCCAGGGCATGAATCAAGGAATTCCCGGCGGAACCGGTGAAGGTGTGCCAGGCGCGATTCCCGCTGGAATCCAGTTTGGCCACGAAACCGTTAATACCGCTGCCAAAGGCTTGGATGGGGCTCCCCCAGGCGACGGGGCTGTGCCCACCCGCGTAAATATTCCCGGCGCTGTCCATCGCCAGGGCATTGATTTCGTCATCACCTGCTCCGCCCATGAAGGTGTTCCATATATTCAGAAGAGTGGAATCAAACTTGGCCACGTAACCGTCGTAATTTAATTCACCAGTAGAGGAGTTGACGGGCATCGGAAGATCTGGAAAGCCAGAAAGGGTTTGGCCATAACCGCCCAGATAAATATTCCCGGCGCTGTCCAGCACCATAGTTTTAACATAGACTAACTTATGACTAAATTTCGGAGCAGCGGTGAGGAAGATGTGCCTTTGGTAATTCCCGTTGAGATCAAGCTGGACCAAAAGACCGTTTTGAGAAAGAAGGTCATAGTTGTAGTTGTGCGAGGGGCTGCCCCATCCCGCCGTAGAGGTTCCGCCCGCATATATGTAGTCATTGTTCGCCGCCAGGGCATAAATAGAGGTACCACCATTGTCACTAATAAAGGTATTCCATACCCAGGCGCCGGTAGTCGGATTCAGCTTGGCCACGAAACCGTCAGGATTGCCGGGCCAGTCTTTGATAATGTTGGGGCCCCAGGAGACGCCGCTTTGTCCACCCGCGTAAACATTCCCGGCGCTGTCCAGCGCCAGGGCGTAAATATAGGAATTCCCGGCGGAACCGGTGAAGGTGTACCAGGAAGGGCTCCCGCCGGCATCCAGTTTGGCCACAAAGCCGTTATCACCGCTGCCAAAGGCTTGAGCAGGAGTTCCCCAAGCGGCTCCCCAGGAGGCGGAGTTGCTATACCCGCCCACATAAATATTCCCGGCGCTGTCGAGGACCAGGGAGTTAATATAGTCATCGGCGTTTCCGCCCAAAAAGGTGTTCCAGGTCAATATCGGGTCGATGATCAGAGGGAAATCCGGGTGGCATCCAGCCACCTCGAAACCAACTTCCCGCTCACCCCGGATTTTGAAGGCGGCCTTGACCGGCGCCCGACGGCCGTTGATCTCCTGCCAGGCCACGGGCGGACTTTCCACCATTTGGCCGAAGGGGAAATCCACCAGCAATTGGCCGTTGGCCGCCACTTTGACCGACCGATTATAGCGCAGGCGTATATTTTCCACGGACTGGAGCTTATCCGAGGCCACCCGGTAGGTGCTTTTAATGAGGCCTTGAGGTTCATTTTCCACCTGGAGGGAGACTCCGTCCCAAAGATCGGCGTAGGTGACTTCAGTCAAGGGCTCAACCTGGCGGCCTTTGTCCGGCTTGGTTGCTAACGACACCGCTTTTGACGATGTTTGGGGGCCGACCGCGTTGGCGTTGACGAATTCCACCCGGAGGGCCTTATCGGCTGAAGCCAAGACCATTTCCCGGGCCTTGAACACCAGCATATGCCCTCGAACAGTGAATTGGAGTGAATCAGTCGGCGCCTCTGCGGCGGGTTCAAAAGGTGAATCCTGTTTCAGCGCGAAGGCGTAAAGAGGAAGAATCACGAGAATAAACAGGGAGAAGAACATGACTTTGGCCGCGCGCATGGAAACCTCCTTAAAATGATGTTTCAATAAATAGTGCCGGCGGGCGCGTCTCCCGTGGCATGTCGCGGGAATCTTCAGTATAGGTTAAGGATAACGGGCTAGACTCACACCCGGAATAGATTTAGCGTTATCCGATAACGCTTTAGAGAAAATCTTGATGTTGTTTCTTTATGATCTTCATTAAAAGCCCGGGAAAGATATCTTTAACGACGATACCGCAAAAATATCCGGCCTCGATAATAGCCATGTCCCCCCTTGTTTTCTTATCTGGAAGATCGCGGAATGCAGCCTAAAACCATGAAAAAATTGCTGAACCTCTTGAATCAAATTAAATAATTTACCAAGAAATCCTCAATAATTACTCTATATTTCCAAATATCTTTTCACCGGATTCGTGTGTGTGACCTCGCAAGCCGGCTCTTGCAAACCACTTTCTCTTTAACACTTTCACAAGATTGGCATGGATCAGGCCGAACGAGACACGCCCCCCGCACTCAAAAGGCTTTAACGATTTTTTATATCATTTTAAACTATTAATCCACAAAAATAATAATGATGAAGTCAGTGGCATGATTATCAAGGAAGGATTTTTGACCATTAAAATGCCAAAAGGGTGAGTTGGAATTTCACTAACTCACCTTTGATTATAATTACGAGCGGTCGGGAGGACTGGATTTCCGCCTACACCTGATAAATTCCCCGGCGTCCCCCTGGTTAAGTTTGATCGGGTGTGCTTTATAATTGCATGTCGAGCAAGTTGGTTACCGCTTCGGAATCCGGATCATGTCCTCCGCTGAAAGCTTTTTCCGCTTTACTGATACTGGTACTTTCTCCTTTCGGGTTAGGTATTTACCTAGTCAGAAACTAGGCGGGCAGCGCCGGCGTCGCGACCGTGCAACCACCATTCTCGTTTAGATCAAAAATAGCAGGGAAAGCAAGGTCGATAGCCATAAAAATGTCCCTTGGACAGCGCCTGATAAGCAGCAAAGATGAAACAACCGAAACAAATTCCGCATATCATAATTTACTTAATTTGGTAATAACCGCTATGATCCATTACCTGATAGTGTGATTGTGCTTATCCGGATCCTATCGCAACATGTAGAAGCTTCCCCGTAACTCACCGCGATGAACGGCAATCGCTCAGCCAGATTTTAAAAAAAATTCCGTTGACCGTCTTGTGTTTAGATGCTATATTCGATAATTATGAATCAGAACAAACGACTAACCGAACAAATCACCCGTTTCGTCAACCAACTAATCTTCCTCGAGAAAAAGAGCGTGTTCCGCTACGGGGAGGTCACGCTCTATCCATCGGAATTGCACCTCATGATCGTGGTTGAGGAAGGAGGCGCGGTCAACGTTACGGCCATGGCCGAAAAGCTGGGGGTCACCAAGGGCGCGATTTCCCAAACCGTTTCCCGACTGATCAGGAAAAAGATGATCATTACGACCAAAAACCCCTCGCGCAAGAACGAATTGACCATTCATTTCACCACGACGGGGCAAACGGCCCTGCGGGCTTTTTCGCTGCGGCGAGCCGAACATCGGGCGAAGTTTACCGCTTACCTGGCCGAGCTGTCAGAAGAAGAACAGCGAACCATCCAGACCTTCCTCGGCCGGATGGAAGAGTCGCTCAAAGGGCTGAAGTAATTTGTAAAAAACCTGGAAGCAGGAATCAGAAACCATGCTTAACCGGTTTGGGGAAGAGATCAACATGTCATGGCCGGATTTTTCATCATTCTGACTACTGACTTCTGTCTATTGATTCAATTTTTTTTGCTTTTTGAGTTTAGCTACTAAATACAGAGGATTTAAAATGAAAGGATCACTTATGTCGTTTCCCATTCACGCTCCATCGTCCCGGAGAAACATCTGGTTGCTGTTTCAGGGACATTTCGTCAGCAAAGTCGGCACGGCGGTCTTTGATATCGCCATCGTGCTGTGGATGACTCAACACGCGGCGGCGGCCGGCGTCGTGGGTCTGGTCATGATGCTCTCCAAACTACCGGAAATTTTGCTTGGCCCCTTGGCTGGGTCCATCGTGGATATGGGTTCCCGAAAAAAGGTTCTGGTGCTTACCGACCTGATCGTCGGGCTTATGGTCATGGGTCTCGGCCTGATTTTTCTGGTTTTCTCCGAGCGCACCTCCCTGCAGTTTGCCTTGATCGTTTTGGGGGCCGTCGGCATTGGCATCGGCGATTCCTTTTTCAATCCGGCCGTCTCGTCGTTTATTCCGGAATTGGTAACCCAGGATCGACTTCGGCCGGTCAACTCGCTGTACCGGTTTCTCACCACGGCCGCGACTTTTCTCGGTCAAGGACTGGCCGGCCTTTTGTTTGCCAAGCTAGGCGCACCGCTTCTATTTCTCCTCAACGGGGTGAGCTACCTTTTTTCGTCCGGTTCCGAGGCCGGTATTGCTTCGCCCCGATCCCAAGCCGTGCCGAACGAAGGGCTGAAATCTACCCTAAAAAGCGTGTTAATGAATTTAAGGGAAGGGCTGGTCTATATTCGGGCATATGAAGAACTAAGGAATTTTCTTTTAATTATATGCCTTTATCATTTTTTCGTTTCACCATTCACCGTGATCCTGCCGTTTTACGTCACCGACGTCCTGAGGGTTTCCCCCGACTGGTATGGATATTTAATGGCTTCATTTGGAGCAGGGCTCATGATCGGCTTCATTCTGGCCGGGTCCTTAAAACCATCCGGCGCCGGCCAGTCCGCTCTGGTCATCGGCTGTTTGGGCCTGTCAGCTCTGGGTTATCTCGGCATCGGGCTATTCCCTCACCCGGTCTTGACCCTGATCTTTATCCTCATCATCGGGACAGCCATCGCCTTGATCGTGGTCACCCTGAATACCATCATGCAAATCGCAACTCCGAACGCCATGCACGGAAGAATATTCGGCTTGTACCACACGCTTTCCTCGGCCTCGATCCCGGTGGGCATGGGCTTTTTCGGCCTGGGCCTCGATCTCTTGCGCAAAGTTCTTTCCAGTTTGTCGTTGAATGAGGCGCATGGTCCGGCCATCATTTTTCAGCTCTGCGGGATCGCCCTGTCCCTGATCGTCCTGGCCATGATCCGCAAGCCTTCGTTTCGCCGTTTTCTGACCATTCAGGCTGCTCAAGTGTAGGCGCCGGACATCGGAGTTATCCCGGTCCCTAGGGCCGTCCGCCTGGGCAGCCGGCTTCCTAGGATTTACGCGCCCTGTCCGCGATTTGATGGTGGATTTAGGCCAGGGGGGCGGCTTGACCGAATGTCGATCAATGAGTTATTATCGGTATAATTAATGAATGCTTAATCTGACCTGGGAGTTTAGATTGGCTTTTTATGTAAGAAAAACAAACTGTTCATTTAAAGCAAAGCCCATTAAGAAAAAAATGCGGCTTAAAGCTTCCAAATATACAGATACCGGCGCCTATAGCCTCGTCCCAGCTTTAACCGAGATTACCATACGGTGTAATTAGGAAACCAAATTGCAGGCAGTTATACTCGCTGCAGGTATGGGCAGACGGTTCAGGCATGCTTTTCCCAATATACCCAAATCCATGGCGCCGTTCGGTGACCGGCCTCTTTTAGCCTATTCCCTGGATGCCCTGGCGGCGAGAAAAAAGCATATCACTAAAATTCACGTCGTGGTCGGTTATATGGCCGAACAAATAATAGATTTAGTTGGCCGGGATTGGAACGGCATGCCGGTGTCTTGCCCGCGCGTTTTCGAATTCGCCAACACAGGCAGCGCCGCGACCTTTCTAAGCGTCGCGGAAAATATATCGGATGATTTACTGGTTCTGGACGGTGACCTTATTTATGAGGATTACGTCCTAGACCGTGTGTTGGAGGATTCGCGGCCGGACGTTATGGCGGTTACCCCGGCTCGCCAATCCGGCGATGAAGTCTGGGTAGTCGCCGATAGGGACGACAATTTAGTGGCCTTGGGTAAGGACAAAATCCTTAGCCAAAAGGCTCGGGGTGAAATGGTCGGCATCAACAAACTCAGCCGAAAAACCGTCCGTTCCTGGTTGCGGCAAGCCCGTCGGGAAATCGAAACCGGTCGCACCCAGCGCCTGTTCGAAGATACACTGGGCGAGTTAGCCTCACAAATACCGATCACCTGCTTGTTTCTGGAGAACTTGAAATGGTGGGAAATAGATACACCCGAAGACTATCGCCGCGCCTTGGCCCTGCATGGTCTGCGGGTCCAGAATTCAGATACGGTCGGCGATCTTTGAACCCGCGGGATTTTACATGAAAATATTGATGGTTATGTTAGATATGGTCAGCGCCAGGTTGCTGTCGACCTATCGTCCGTATTTGCAGCCGCCAAACGCGCTTGACGAATTTTTCGATAGTCTCGGCGGTACCCATTTTGTTAATTGTTATTCCTTGGCGCCTGACACTGCGCGTTTTTGGGCCGTTCTGCAAACAGGTCTGCCACCCGACCGTAACGGATGCAACCACTTAAAAGCCTGGCCGGTTTTTTTTCTGGAAAAAAACCTTATTACCTTGTTTGACATTCTCGCTCAACTCGATATTCCAACGATTATCCATACCAGCCGGTACAATTCCCCGGAATGGATAATCAAAAATAGGATCGCGCCGGAAAACCTTTACCTGGATGATTATGCGGGATTCATCGCCGCGATCAGGGATTGGACCAGAAGCGATTCCTTCTTGAGCTTGTGTTTATTGGATGATTTTCACTGGACTCTGGATGATCTCGGTCTCAACAGCCAAAGTTTTGATTTTGGTTTAAAGAAGGTTAGAAACGCTCTGAATTCGCTTTGGCAAAACCTCGATCCGGATGACTTCGATCGGATTTATATTTTTTCCGATCATGGTTTTATATCGCCCCAAACCCGCCCGCTCGGCGGTGTCCCTTTTCTCTTGGACGAAGATCGCATTGCTATTTTAATGGCCGTCCGAAAGCGGGGTGAGACGACGCTGACCAAAAGAATGGAATTATGTTCCAATCTCGACCTTCTGCCCACGATTTTAGATGATCTCCGCGAGGGCGGCTACGATCCGCCGGCCATCGACTTACCCGGCTTTTCCCTGCACGGGGCCATTCCGGACCGGACGTTGTTTTTTGAAGACCATTACTATCTGGAACAACTCCCATTGTGGGCCGTTCGCACTGCCGAATATTTTTACCAGCGAGATCTGTATCATGCCGCCATCATTCAGCGCCACCCCGATGGTGGCTGCTCCCAGATTGCCGACTGCCCCCCGCGCAAGGATATCGACCAAATGTTAGAGGAGCAATTTCCTAAGTTTAAGGACTATTGCTACCGAGCGAACGTTAATCGTGTGGATGAAAGCCTACTTAACCTCGTAAAGCCGACGGAATTTTATCGGGACGGCTCCCCCAGAACCAAAACCATTGCCGCCACTGATGAGAACTGTCCGAAACCCTCGCCTCTCAAACAGTGGATTATCGGAATACCGGTCATCGGTTATGCCGCGAGGATAATTGTCGGGTGGCTCAAAATCCCATTTCATCTTGATCGCGTCCATCTCAAGTTTAGTCAATTTCAAGCCCGACTGGAAGATTTAGAAAAGAAAATTCTAAAGCAATAAACGGCTACAGCTGAGCCGGTTGGATTTCATATGGTTTTTCGAGTTTTTAATCCGGTCTTCCGCTTCATTGCGCATTCCAAGTATGCCGCAACACCCAGATTTAGCTCTTCCAAAATCGAGCTGAATGTGGCAGATTACCAGAATCGAGGCCTCTCTGATAATGTGTTGTTTTCTAACGATTTCATGACATTATCATGGGTCTCGTTTTTGTACGGGCCTTTTTATTAATTTTCCAGGTCAGTCCAACTGGGTTCTGTAATGCGAAAAAACCTTTACACTATTGCTCTGGCAGATATCACCGCCGCTTTTATACGCTGCTCTTTGGTCGGAATGCTCGCCTATCACGATCTCCGCCAACGCTACCAGAGATCGACTTTGGGGCCATTCTGGATCACCATAAGTATGGGCGTCATGATTGGAATTATTGGTACCATTTTCGGACGAATTTTCAAATCTTCCAATAACGAATTTCTGCCTTTTCTCGCCGCGGGCATGATTTTCTGGAATTTTTTTTCTTCTGTTATATCTGAAGGATGCACCTGTTTTATGGTTGCCGAAGGAATTATAAAACAGCTCCCTATTCCATTGTTTGTCCATCTTTTGAGAGTGGTATGGCGAAACATACTGATTATGGCTCACAACATTCTTATATTTCCAATTGTAATAATCATTGTGGATAAACCTTTGACTTTAAAGGTTTTTGTCAGTATTCCCGGTCTTTTGCTCGTCATTGTCAATTTGAGCTGGATGGCCTTGATTTTAGGCATACTTTGCACAAGGTACCGCGACCTGCCACAAATTGTTGGAGCAATAATGCAAGTTATATTTTACCTGACTCCGGTAATGTGGATGCCAAGTCTTTTACCTCAACGCGCCGAAGTGTATTTATTGGATGTAAATCCAGTTTACCATTTGATTGAGATTATTCGTTCTCCCTTGCTCGGGCAACTGCCAAGCGCTAATAATTGGATTGTATGTTTTGCACTGGCATTCGGCGGTTGGCTCTTTGCATTGGCTATGTATGGACGTTATAAACGTCGGATACCTTACTGGCTGTAACCAGAGAAACCATGGCGTATATAAAATTCAATGATGTTTGTGTAGATTTCCCCATATATAACGCTTCCGCCAGATCACTTAAAAAGCGTTTGATTCAAGTTGCCACCGGCGGGCAGCTCGGATCCGATGATCAGGGGCGTGTGGTGGTTCGGGCCCTGGATGGACTAAATCTTAACTTTAAAGATGGTGATCGTGTAGGTCTCATCGGCCACAACGGCGCAGGAAAAAGCACCCTTCTCCGGTTGCTGGGGGGCGTTTATGAACCATCTTCCGGAAATGCACATATCGAAGGCAAAATTGGATCCTTAATCGATATCTCTATCGGGATCGATCCTGAAGCGACTGGAAGAGACAACATATATCTCCGGGGCGCGCTGTTAGGAATGACACGCTCGGAACTGAACCGGCAAATTGCATACATTACAGAATTTTCCGAACTTGGTGATTTCGTCGATATGCCGTTACGAACTTATTCCTCAGGCATGTATTTCCGCCTTGCTTTTGCTATATCAACTGTTCTTCGGCCAGAAATTCTCCTGATGGACGAATGGCTATCAGTAGGTGATGAAGGATTTAAATATAAAGCTGAAACTCGAATGAGAGATTTGATACAGTCTACCAATATCCTTGTTATTGCCAGCCACTCCCGCGAACTTATTTTGAGTCTCTGCAATCGAGTCATCTGGTTGGAGCATGGAAAAATCAAAATGGATGGCGATGCACATTCGCTGGTAAAGGCCTACTTCGGATTTTGAGATTAACTTCGTTATTAGTTTTATCGCATAAACGAATGTCCGATTCACCATACAGCTTAACGACTTTAGCAGCACTGTCGCCCACTTTTACGCCCAGGGTCGGTTACCCCCAAATCCACCGTCAAATCGCGGATAGGGCGCGTAAATCCTCGGCGAAACGCGAAGTTGGACCGATTTTGGCCCGCAGTCGTATTCACCATACGTCGAGGAGCCAAAATCGGGAAACGAGCGTTGCAGCCAGGAGTTACGTGCCTCGGTAC
>JADFXS010000489.1:0-2124 GCA_015233515.1 Deltaproteobacteria bacterium
AATGCCTTGACAATGTTCTTGGGCTGAGGAGGGCACCCCTTGCCGGCAAGCATTTCTTGAATATCCGGATGATCCTTGTTGGCTTCATACATACCATGCCCTAGAAGGATGGTCTTTTTCATGCCCGGAGTGGGTTTCATGATTTTGCCGGTCAAAACTTCCACATCATCAAAAGGCTCACCCTTCCAGGCCATGGCTAGGGATTGCATCATCGTGGTCAATTGTTTTTGCTGGGCTTTGTAGGTCTCTGATAACAGGTCGTTTTGTTTCGTTGTATCCCCTGTCTGGGTTCCGGCGGCTAATTCTCCGACCAGTTCCAGTTGGTTTGCAGTGTAGCTTGAATCGACCGCCGGTTTGGATATCGACGCGGCCTGAAACGCGCTGGAGTTCAAACTCGAAATGGAATCCATATATTTGCCCTCCTTTCTTCTTTCCGGCATTAAGGAAATGACGCTAGTTCGTTTATCGGCCACTGAAGCGGAATACTTTAAGCTTTTTTGTCCGCGATAAAACAAGGCATTAAGCATCAATCTACCCGCTTGACGTAGCCGAGCGTCCGTGAGAACATGGGATATAGGAAAAAATACCTAACTCAAGGTGGATAAAGAACGAGGAGAGGCCTTTTGGGCTGGAAGCATATTGAAGACGTGAAGAACGGTATGATCCCGGCGGAAGACCTGCTGGACAAATCCTCCGGTGGGATTCTATCGCCCGAGGGTGCGATTCACAGCAATATCCAAAATTATCAAGCTCAAAGCTACCCGGGTTGAGGAAATGGAAATCATGAGCAATAGGATTGAACGGTCCACGGAAGCTTCCGTCGCCATCTCTCCGGAAATCATCAAACATTCGGAAGAGCAGGTGACCTTGTTTTTCAATTTGAATGATTTGAAGCATCCGGCGGTTGGGAAACTGTATCAATTGGCTGTCATGAAGATCGCCAGAGCCTTGGCCGACGGTATTGTCATAAATAATTTCAACCCGAAGGCCATCGAGGAATATGTCCCCCTGGCGGCCTTAACCAAGCAGGAAGACCTGGAGATTCCCTCTCTTTCCCGGCTTCTGACCGACATAATCCAGTTAAGCACTTTTCCCGCGGTTTATTTTCGTATCGTCCAGGTTTTAAAAAGCAAGTACAGCTCCTCCGGTCAACTGGCCGATGAAGTCAGCCAGGACACCAATCTGGCCGCTCAACTCCTGAAGGTAGTCAATAGCCCTTATTACGGCTTTACGTCCAAGGTGGACTCCATCAAAAAAGCCATTACCTTGCTGGGGACCAATGAAATTCTGACCTTGGCCCTGGGATTGACGATAATCAGCCAATTCAAGGACATCCCGCCGGAGCTTATGGATATGCGGGCTTTCTGGAAACATTCCCTGACCTGCGGCTTGTTCGCCCGCCAATTAGCCAAAGCCAGGCGTATGGATGGTCAGGAACGTTTTTTCGTCGCCGGCATGCTTCACGATCTGGGGCGTCTCATTTTGTTCAAAAAGATTCCTCAGGCTTGCACTCGAGCCATGGTCATGTCCTTTAACGCGCCGGCAAGCATGTCTGACGCCGAAAAAGCGGTCATGGGCTACGACCATGCCGCCGTGGGCGGTATGTTGTTAAAGCAATGGAAAATTCCCGATTCCCTGGTGGATATGGTCCGTTTTCACCATGCCCCGCAAAACGCGCAAGACCCCTTGGCCGCCGGGCTGATGCATCTGGCGGATATCATGGCGATTGTGCTTGGTATCGGAGATATAAGCATGGAACTGGTTCCAACCTTGAACGACGACACCTGGCGGCTTATCGGCCTTTCACCCGAGGCCGTCAGCCTGACAGTGCCTTTGGTCCAAAATCAAATAGATCGAACCCTGGAGGCTTTCCCGGTATAAAGATAAAGGATGTCGAAGGATTTGGGATTTCCTGTTTTTTAATACTCGATCAACTACGTATATTTAAAAGAAACAGCCAGTTACCATAATTTCGCGCGCCCGGCCCCACGGGGCGTAGGGTTATGGCGGGAAGAAACGTCCGCTTACGGTCATTTCGACCGAAGGGAAAACCGTTGTTTTCACGGAAGGTTTTTTAGTATTAGAGATTTCTCTTCTCGGCTTATGCCGCTCATCGAAATGAAA
>JADFXS010000489.1:2134-2805 GCA_015233515.1 Deltaproteobacteria bacterium
CGCTCCGTTGGGAGACCAGTTAAACAATTTGAACCGACCCCGAGGTGCTTTTTCTCGGGACCTGTTAATAGACGGTTTTATTTTTTTCGTCGCCATGGCGCACCTGGTCCGGTCAAAGGATCGAGGACCAGAGTCGGATATCCGAACGTGACGGATATTTCCTCGGCTTCCCGCATGGAAGGCAAGACGATCGTCAGTTCGGTGGAGGCGAAGAGACTCAACTCCAAGTCACCGGACAATCGCCACTCTTTTTCAGCCCGCCACTCTTGACCGCCTGAAGAAGACATTTGAAAACGATATCGCTGGTTCGGCGGCAGGCGGGACCAGGTTTGTCCGTCACCGTAAATAACCGGAGTCGCGCCCAAGGTTCGTAATTTTTTGCGGCTGATGATCAAGCCATAAGGTTCGACGGTCCAGCGCTGCCAGGTCCGCCGCCAGCGCACCAGGTTCGCCAAGCCGGTCGGACCATTGGATGTGAAGGATATCACGGGAAAACTACCGCGAATCAGTCGGCCGCTCGCTTTCAATCGTCCTTCGGCCAAGATGCGTTTCAACGTGTCAAAGGCGGTATGAGCGGCTCCTTCCCGCCCGGCAACCAAGGATTCATAATAGTCGGCTAGACCCTGCCCCGGCCACGGACCCGGGCAAGCACGAGTGAAATGGACTAGCCC
>JADFXS010000490.1:0-679 GCA_015233515.1 Deltaproteobacteria bacterium
TTGCTGCTGTTGAACGTGCAGTTTTTAAGAGTAACCGTGCCGGTAAGGTCATTATCACTTTGAAGCCGCGCCTCCAAACACGTAGAATACCATGCTATCCGATGGGCGGGCCGGCTGAGGTCCAGCCTATTTTTCCATCGCGGAATCAGTGAAATCATGCCTCAACACTATCTGGAGTTTACGCCCCCATTGAAAATCGCCCTGATCTGCGATTGGTACCACCCCAGGTTGGGAGGGATCGAAACCCATCTGGGAGATCTGGCCCGGCAATTATCCGCGCAAGGACATGAGGTCCAGGTCATTACCTCCACTCCGGGAGAGGCCCCAGGAAAGGCCCTAGAGGAGGACGAAGAGTTCGGCTTGCGTCTCCATCGACTGCAAACTCCGCTCTGCCCCAAATTCGGTGTCGCCATATCGCCAAGGGCCATATCCAGGATAAAAGAGATCACGGTTCAAGAAAATTACGATATAGTCCATGCCCATATCAGCCTGGTGGCGCCGGTGGGTTGGGCCGGGGCTTACTGGGGACAAAAACTAGGCTTGCCCACGGTCATGACCTTCCATTCCCGTCTGGCCTGGTTTGCCAAGGTTCTTGGCGGTCTGGACGGCCTGCTGCATTGGCGACGATGGCCGGTGGTTTTCTCGTCGGTCAGCCGGGTGCTGGCGGCCGAGGTCCAAG
>JADFXS010000490.1:711-1588 GCA_015233515.1 Deltaproteobacteria bacterium
ACCAAACGGCGTGGACTCCGCCGCCTGGAAGTCCCCCCCTCGACCATCGGACGATCGCGTCCGCCTGGTATCCGTGATGCGGCTGGATCGGCGGAAGCGTCCTCTGGCTTTAATTCGAATCATCCATGAACTCAGGAACAGGCTCTCCCCGAAACAAGCCTTTGACCTTAATATAATTGGTGACGGCCCCTTATATGACGCCGTAAAAAATTCCATCCATCATCTAAGACTGCAAGATACCGTCAAGCTGTCAGGCCGACAACCGCGAAGTGTCGTAAAAGATACTCTAGCCCGGAGCGATATCTTTGTATTGCCGTCAATATTGGAGTCATTCGGCCTGTCCGCGCTGGAAGCCCGCGCTGTGGGTCTGCCCGTGGCGGCCAGGTCGCAAGGGGGAGTAAGCGAGTTTATTCGGCACGGTCGGGAAGGCATATTAGCCGAATCCGATGCCGATATGGCGCAGTGGCTGCTGAGGTTGATCATGGATTCGGAGCTAAGGCAGGCCATGGCCCGTTATAATCGCGAGACGCCGCCGCCGCACGATTGGCGTGAGGTCACGGCGCGGCATTTGGCCATTTACCGGTTAGCCGTCAATATTCGAGACCGGAACATCAAACCGAAGCCCTATCCGTTGTCCCATCTCGTATAGTTTTGATATTTTTCACTAAAACAAGAAGGTACCCGGCTCCGACCAGAGGCGCCAAATAACAGAGATGATGCCAGAGGGCCAAGGCCAAGGCCTTTTCCGGGACCACGGACAGATAACGATAGGTGAAAAAAGCACCGGCTTTGCTCTTGGCGTCATTTTTCTTTTTTTTGACCTTCCGCCAAGTGCAATGGGGAACAGTATGGAACGTGTTGGAAAAAACCGCTTTGG
>JADFXS010000490.1:1654-2250 GCA_015233515.1 Deltaproteobacteria bacterium
CAGGCGCAAGACCAGCCCTTGGATGAATTGCCATGGATTGCGCAAGGCTTCCAGGGAAGCGGACCACTGCCGGAAAAACCGGATCGCCGGCCCGATCCAACGATGAGTCCGCTCGGCCGGAACCCGGTCAATGGGTGAGCCGCCCATACGTTCGCCATGAAAAGCGGCCACCGACAGGACTATAAAAAGAATCACCACGCCTCCGACCAGGAAAGGCACGCCGGAACTCAGCCAGACAGGCAACGGCGCCAGGCACGCGGTCAGGGCCACCAGACTCAATTTGCAGAACCCTTCAGCCAGTTGATCCAGGGCCAGCACCGAAAAAGAAGCGGCCTGGGTGGTCCGGCGGCCTAGCAGCACCGTGCCCAAGGCGTGGCCGGCCATGAACGGAACCGTATTCATGGTCATGGTCATCAAGGCGCTGATCTCCAACATGAAGCCATAGGTCACGGTCTTGTCCCGCGGCAGGAAAACCCGCCACTGCCAGGCTCTCAAAGGCAGATCGGACAGGTTGAAAAGCATGGCGATCACGATCCAGGCCAAAGCGGTCTTTTCCAACACGTTCCAAACTGTTCCCCATTTCACTTGGCGGAAGG
>JADFXS010000490.1:2260-2803 GCA_015233515.1 Deltaproteobacteria bacterium
TCAAAAAAAAGAAAAATGACGCCAAGAGCAAAGCCAAGAGCCAGGCCAGCCGCTTGCTTTCGGGTTTGTTCAAAATCATGCCGGCGCTTTCTTTCATTCCGGGTTATTCCACGGCTTTTACTGGGAGCGCGGGCATTCTGCCCGCATCTGCATCTTCGCCAAACTCCTCCCCCGCATATTCCCTGTTGGCACTGGAAAAAGGCCATTTTTGCGGACGGTCGCATAATCCCGCCCGCACCGGGTTGTCGATAATGTACTTTTTAGCGGTTAGAAAATGTTTTTCGTCCCGGATAAACCGGTCGAAAAAATCCGGACTCCAGAATGGGCCGGACCTCTGAAGGATTTGGTTGGCTTTATTAGCGGTGTAAGACTTCCAGGAATGCACGATATCTTTCAAGGGCCAATTCGGTTTTGTTACAACCATAACATGGACATGGTTCGGCATGATCGTCCAGGCGGTCAATTGGTAACGTTGATCATCAAAATGGAGCAGGGTATTCTCGACCAGCCCGGCAATGGTTTCGTTTTTCAAAAAACAAGTGC
>JADFXS010000491.1 GCA_015233515.1 Deltaproteobacteria bacterium
CTCGGATGAAAGTCATTTTCTGATTTACGATATAGGCATACGGGCCTTTGATCTCTCGATTACTTGGAAAAAAGATGATTCCGAAAAACATAGTATGCGTATGGAGAAAAAGTGGATTCCGATTTTCTGCAATCATCTATCCAGGCTTCCCGAGGAAGATCGCCAATGGTGGGAACAGTTCGTCAAACCCGCTTTTCCCGCCGATCTTTCGATCCTTATCCCCGGGGAGATTTTGAAAGCCCATTTTCATGGCTTGATTTCGATTTTTCAATCTCGGATAGAGGCGGACGAGGAACTGCGCCAAAATACTCAAGCCTTGAAAACCTTTATTGACTCCGTGGGCGGCCCCTTTCTTCTGGAATCTTTTTCGGCTCGCCAACGAAGAATCGAAGGATTATATTCCACTATGTCCTGGGATGAAAATGGATTACGGATTACAACTTTCCCCCCGAAAGGAGAATCCCCGGACGGCCGGGCCTCCTGAGACCCGCGGCGGATACCGGATCTGTCAGCTTCCCGGGTCGGCCGCCCTATCCGCCGACCCGGGGCCTCCCCTCAAGCGAAAACGACGGTTCCCCGGCCGTTTTTTGTAGCAGAAAATGGCTGTAAAGAACGCTGGCGCACATGGTCAGAAACTTGGTGATTTCGCTGTCGCTCCGAGAAGTCATGATAATGGGAACCTTGGCCCCGATAACCACATTGGCCACTTCCGCCCCCATGGTGAAAACCCAGGTCTTGTAGAGAAAATTTCCGCCGGAAATACTCGGCACTACCAGGATATCGGCCTTTCCGGCCACTGGATTGTCCTTGATCCCTTTCTTCTCGGCCGCGTATGGATATAGAGCCAGGTCGTAGGATAAAGGCCCATAAACATCCGCATTCGCCCACGCCCTTTCGGAGAGTTTTCTTTCCAGCATGGTTGTGGGGAGGCTGGAGGAAGGGACTTCATTGGCCTCGAGGAGAGCCACCTTGGGCCTCTCCACCCCGAGGCCGCGCGCCGCATCGATGGCATTTGAGATGATATCGACTCCGGACTCGACATCTTCATGAACAAACAATTCAGGATTGATACCAGGATCGGTCAAAAATATTAAACGGTCAACTCCGGGAATCTCAAACACGCAGACAATGGAAAGCCTTCGCCCCAGGGCGATGCCGGTATCTTTCTTCAAAACCGCCTTGATGAAATGGACGGTATTGATACTCCCCTTCATCAGCATGGCCCCTTGGCCGTCGCGCACCAAGGCCACCCCCACGCGAGCCGCTTCCGGCTCAAAGGCGTCTCCATCGGCGGCCACATCCACGAATTCGTAATTTTTGGGAAACAGCAGTTCGCCGGCGCACAATTCTTTGATCCGATCGATACGACCCACTAAAAAAGCCTTATCGACCAGACGTTCCTCTATGGTTTTGTTCACGGCATTCAAGGAAATTTTATCCGGACAGACCAGAACCACGTTCCGCCGTTCCAGCAATTTAGCCGCCCCGATCAAGGCCTTCATTCCATGCCCCTTGGTTTGGTTCAGCATGCACCCGCTGTTGTAAAGCGCAGCCACGATTCGTGAATGTTCGGTTAGAGACTGAATCGAATGGGGCAGGTAAGAGTAAAAGTAGAAGGAGGCTCCGGGCTCAAGCTCATATTTCTCATCGTTCACCATAATGCGCAGGTGACCGCTGAGCACATATATAAACTCTTCGCCTTGGTGCCGGCTGACATCGAGTTCTTCTTCCTTGTCCGGAAAAATATCCACGACAAAGGGCTCAAGATGCCGGCCGACAAAAGAGGGCGCCAGGCTTTCATATCGGAGGTATCCCTTGCGTTTGACTCCGACCCGCTCGCTTTTAGTGGTTTTGATGGCCTTGCGTTCCGTGTATTCCTTTCCATGGATAATGGTGGAAATGTCCACGCCGAGCAGGTTGGCCAGCCGGAGAAGTTCCGAAACTCCGGGCGAAAGGTCGTCGTTCAGGACTTTATCCAGGGTATCCTGATCCCAGCCCAGCGCTTCGCGCACGGCTTCCGGGTCTACCTCTTTATGCTTTATTATCTCCTGCAAATTGCGCCCGATTTTCATCCAAAGCTCCTATAAGTATTCTCGAGCCTGCTCTTCTCCGCTCAAGACCCGTAGTGCGCCGCTAACCAGGGCTTCAATTTCGTAATCGCCTGGCTCAAGATACAAATCGGCAATGAACCCGACTTTTCGGCGGATCATATCGGTAATCGCGGGGTTATACGCAATGGCTCCGGTGAGCACGATTCCGTCGACTTCACCATCCAGCGCGGCGGCCAATCCGCCGATTTCCTTGGCAATCTGGTAAATCATGGCGTCGAGAACCAATGCGGCCCGGGCATCGCCGTCACCGGCTTTGGCTTCCACCTCGCGGATATCAACCGTTCCGAGGTAGGAATAACATCCGGCCCGGCGGGAAATAGTCTCCAGAAATTGGTCGACGGAATAGCGCCCTTCTTTCAATAGGCCCAACACTCCATTTAAGGGTAGCCCTCCGGCGCGCTCGGGAGAGAAGGGGCCTTCGCCGTTAACGCCGTTGTTAACGTCCACGACCCGACCTTTCCGGTGAGCGCCGACGGTTATGCCTCCTCCTAAATGAGCGACGATTAGATTTACGGAATTATAAGATTTTCCCATCTTACCAGCCACGATTCGCGCGACGGCTTTTTGGTTGAGCGCATGAAACAAACTTGTGCGTTGAATCTCGGCCAAACCGGAAATGCGGGCGACCGGCCACATTTCATCGACCACCGGAGGATCGACCACATAGGCGGGGCAGTCGT
>JADFXS010000492.1 GCA_015233515.1 Deltaproteobacteria bacterium
CTTTGGTTAAAACCCGGCGAATGATCAAGTCCTCCTCGACCGGTAGCCCCAAGGTTTCCAACCGATGGGCGATCGGCTGGTCCAGGCTGAACAAAGCTTGAACTTCGGCTTCCTCCGCTCCCTGTCGGATCAGATCGGTGCTGGCTCGGCCTCCGATGATCAGATTGAGGGCGCCGACAATGATGGATTTCCCGGCGCCGGTTTCTCCGGTGATTACATTGAAACCTTCGGCTAGAGAGAGATTCAGGCTTTCGATCAGAGCAAAATTTTTAACGGAAAGTTCGATGAGCATGGATTAATATTGTTTCCAAATCCTGATTCCGGTTATTTAGTCTTGACCGCCGCGTGGATTTAAAATCCCGGCCCTTGATTCCCGCAGTTTACCACCGGAAGTCGACAGGGAAGGTAAAAAATTGCACATTTCCCAATTACCCCTCGGTGCGGGAATTTTAAAACTGTGGCGCATGGTATTTTCTGCCGCTTGCCGCGGGGTTGGCGAGCAAAAAATTAAACATTTTTTTTCTTGCGTGTCGAAAATTCCTCGCCGCCCGTCGCGGCGGAACTTCAACAAATTATAGCTCCCTCGCAACAAGCTACGGGTAATGCTCCGGCCTGTATATTTAATCCTCAACGGTGACCCGTAGGACCTCTTGGTAGGTGGTTTCACCACGGATCATCATTTTCAAGGCGTTTTCCCGCAACGTAACCATACCCTCCATCCGCGCCGCCTTTTTCAAAACTTTGGCTTCTTCACCGGCCATGGTCATTTGTCGCAGACGATCGGAAAAAGGCATGACTTCCAAGGCCGCCAACCGGCCGAGATACCCGGTGCCGCGGCATTTGTCGCATCCTTGGCCTTGTTTTAATTTGATGGGGCCGCTGGATTTGATTCTGAGTCCCAGTTGAGTCACTTGCTCGGGAGTCAAGTAGATATCACCGATGCACTGCGGACATATCCGACGAAGCAAGCGCTGGGCAATGATACCGATAACCGTGGAAGCGACTAAAAATCTTTCGGCGCCGATATCTATCAAACGGGTCACCGCCGAGGGGGCATCATTGGTGTGCAGGGTGGAAAGGACCAGGTGTCCGGTCAAGGCCGCTTGAATGGCGTTTTCTACCGTGTCGAAGTCGCGCATTTCACCGATCATGATCACGTCCGGGTCCTGGCGAAGAATATTCCGGAGAATGCTTCCGAAAGTGATACCCACAAGCGGCTGGACGGCGATTTGGTTGAAATCCTCATGGATCATTTCTATGGGGTCTTCCACCGTGGTAACGTTAATAGCTTCACTGTAAAGGTAACGAAGGGTGGAATAAAGAGTGGTGGATTTGCCGCTGCCGGTAGGACCGGTGACCAAGATGATACCGTGCGGCTGTTTGATAAATTGGATATATCTATTAAAATCGGCTTCATTGGTGACCAGGTCCTTGAGTTCTCGAAAGAGAACGTCCGGGTCCAGGATACGCATGACCACCTTTTCGCCGAACGCCACCGGGATAGTGGAAACGCGGACTTCCGCCTCATGGCCTTGGTGGTCGATCTTGATTCGTCCGTCCTGGGGGCGGCGTTTTTCGGCGATATCCAGGCGGGACATGGTTTTGATTCGAGAGATAATGGCCGGATGAATGACTTTGGGCAAGCGGTGGATTGAATGGAGCATGCCGTCTATGCGCATGCGGACCAAGGTCTCTTGACGCTTGGGTTCAATGTGGATATCGCTGGCTCGCTGTTCGAAAGCATACCCGAATATGTAATCCACCGCGTTTTTGATATGCTGATCGTTGGCCTGGATTTCGTCCGTGGACTTGAGACGGAAGTATTGCTCCAGGTTGCCCAGATCCACGGCCAAGCGCCGCCCGGCCATTTGACCTTCAGCCCCGGCTATGGAACTCTTAAAAGTATAAAATTCGCTGATCAGCTTTTTTATATCCGTTTTAGTGGACAGAACCGGGGTGACCTGGAATTCCGATACTCGGCGCACATCTTCAAGGACCATATGATTGAAGGGATCACAGACCGCCACTTCCAGGGTCTGGCCGACGATGGCCACGGGGACCACCAGATGCTTGAGGGCAAAGGAGCGAGGCAGGGTTTTCGTTACTATATCCAAATCCAGCTCTAAGGGGTCGATCTTCCTATAAGGGAGATTCACATCCTTGGCCACGGCTTTGATGATGGCTTCTTCGTCAATGGTCTGACCGGTTCCGCCGGGAAAGGGTAAAGCCAAAGAGGCTAAAGCCTCGACTTGACTAACTTCTTCGTCGGCGTCCTTGCCCGGGGTCGTTCCACGGGCCTTGAGCCTGGTAAGCCTGGAGTGTTGCGCGGTCACGGCTTTTTGGGTTTGTTCCGCCATATCCGCGGAGAGCAACCCTTGTTTAATCAAAACTCCGACCAGGTATTCAACGGTCATCTTGCCGCTTTGCATGAAAGACTCCCTAATAGTTGTTAATAAGAAAGTACGACAGGCGAAGAGTGGTGGCAAGGGAAAAAAGCAGATCGTATCAAGCCGCTGCGCGTTGGATTCCGAGAGAAGGCCGAACGGAGCTATCGGGATATCAATGCCGTGATGATTCAGGCATAAAAAGTAATGGCGGAGAAAACCTCCGCCATTTTGAAAGTTGGTTATTTTGTCTTAACTATTAAAACCGCGACCGTCTTTCTTTGGAACCATTTCCCCTTAAGTCAAAATCCAGGTTGAAAGGAAATGCATTATGGTTACTCGTCGATTCTTGCGGGTTCCTCACTTTTTAGTACTCTTCCCGCCAAGCCTTGATGCCGC
>JADFXS010000493.1 GCA_015233515.1 Deltaproteobacteria bacterium
GCGTTCATTGGATTTACGATACCAAGCTTCTTGAAAGCAAATACGGCCGAGTGGAAAGCTTTCGTAAGCCGGAGCCGGAATCTTATCATCCCACAAAAAACATCGGAGAGTTCACCCATTATGGAGACCAGAGCCTGGTTCTTTTGGAATCCCTGCACCATTGCGGCGGTCGATTCGATCTTCTGGATTTTTCCGCCCGATGGAGGAACTTGTTCCTGGATTATCAAGGGTATATGGATGGAGCGACCAAAGGGACCTTGGCTAATTTAGCCGCCCAGAAATCCGCGTCGGAGGCTGGATCGTCTTCCAGCGACCTGGCGGGAGCGGCTCGCATGGCGCCGTTGATCTATTTCGCTCGAAAAGATATCGAGTCATTGATCCGCGATGTTCGCTTGCAAACGCAAATGACTCATACCAACCGCAACACGGTGGACAGCGCCGAATTTTTCGCTCGCTGCGCTTTGTCAGCCCTGAATGGAGAAAAACCGGCGGCGGCCATGCGTAAGATAGCCGGGGACCATTTCGCGGGAACAATCATTGAAAGCTGGGTGGATAAAGGTCTGCAGTCGATCCAGGAAGATAGTGTTCAAGCTATCCTCAAAATCGGGCAGACCTGTCATACTCCCCATGCTTTTCCCGGAGTTGTGCACCTGATTGCCAAATACGAAAACAATTACCGAGAAGCTTTGATTCAGAACGTCATGGCCGGCGGCGACAGTGCGGCCCGCGGCATGATGGTCGGCATGATCCTGGGAGCGTCTTTGGGTTGGTCCGCCTTGCCGGAAGATTGGTTGGCGGCGCTTCGGAAAAGGGAGCAAATTGTCAAGCTATTAGATCAAGATTTGTAAAAAGCGATTTTTTAGCGGTGATTGCATAACGATCCCTTGGGCCCAGCTCTTTATCTGGCTTGATTTTGAACATGCGGGCGAGCACATTCCCCGTAGCTTGCCGCGGGGAGCTTCAATTCATCATCATTGTTTTTTTTTAAGGTGTTGTCTGGTCGGAAAAATAAATTAACAATTTTCGTGAGGTGCTTATAAATCATGCCCACCAGACCTCCCAGCGACTTGATCCCTCTTGATCGCATCTTGGCCGATTCCATGGATAGCGGCTTCCTGGGATTGGCCAAGGACATGGTCAAGGTCTTTGAAGTCTGGGTTACCGCCGTGGGGGAGTATAATGCGACCAAGGCCTGGCCCGAAAGCATACATAACGGATGCTTGACCGTCTTGGTGGAAAGTCCGGCCTGGATCGACCATTTCGGGTATTTCAAACAAGCCTTTATAGATGGCCTCAACCAGGCGTTGCGTGGGCCGCTGGTGACGGACATCAAGTTCAAGGTCGGGAGTCGACCGGAACGAAAACACGAAACACCTGCAAAAAAAATGACTTCGGAGAAAACCGCCGAATTGCGAGCCGGACCGCTTCCGGCCGCCCAAGCCGCGGTGGAGCAGGTTAAAGACCTGGAATTGCGAAAGACATTGGCTAAACTCTTGGCCGCTCAACGACGGTAGAAATCGTAAGGACAATGGCAAACATGATAAACAGACAAAGTGTCCGTCTCGGTTTTTTCCTTTCCATCATCGTGTTCTGCGCAATCGTGTGGCTCGATTACAAACCGAGCTTCGCTTCGTCCTTGGAGGACCGGATCGACGCCCTGCTTGATCGCCGATTCGATCCGAATAACCCGGGCGTGGCTGTGCTAGTTAAAAAAGGGTCGATAGTAATTTACTCCGGCGGCCAAGGGGTGGCGGACCTGGAAAAACGAACTCCCATCACCGAGGAGAGCGTTTTTGACTTGGCTTCCGTGAGCAAGCACTTCACCGCCGGCGCGATCCTTCTGCTGCTCCAGGAAGGGAAGCTCGATCTGGATAAGCCGGTGGCTGATTATATCAAGGAGTTTTCTCTGGCCAGTCCGGGCCGGCCCGTGAAAGTCCGCGACCTGATTTACCACACATCCGGGATACCGGACTATACAAGCAACGACTGGAAAGGATCCGACCAGGCCCTTTCCGCCATGACCAATGCCAGCCATGTCCTGTGGCTGAACAAGGGAAAATTCCATTCCGCTCCGGGCGCTAAATTCGAATACAACAACAGCGGCTATGCCCTGTTGGCCAGAATCGTCGAAGTCGTGTCGGGACAAACTTTTCCGGATTTCATGAACAATAGGTTCTACCAACCGCTGGAGATGCAAGACACCTTTGTCTATCGGAAATACGGCCAAAATCATCCTAAGCAGGTGAAAGGATATAAAAAAGGTTTTATCAGCTATTCCCAGGCATCCGAACCGCTGCTGGTCAGCGGCGACGGGAATATTTTTTCCAACCTGAACGATTTGGCGCGCTGGGATGATTCATTACGTAAAGGAACGATTCTGAAAAGAGAAAGCTTGCGCTTGGCTTGGACGCCCGGGCGTCTGGACAGCGACCGCCTGGCGACGGACGAAAAAGATCATGATGGGTACGGTTTCGGGTGGTTCATCAATAACCGCGAACATTTTGTCTATCATAGCGGCTCGTGGGCCGGGACCGCGTCTTATTATTTCAAGGCCTTTGATGATGATTTGACCATTATCGCCCTCAGTAATGAAGAAAACCAGGATTTGGAAGTCCTAGTCGATGAAATCGACGATCTTTTGAAGTGATCCTTTTAGCCCGGCTTTTAGTCGGGCCTGTCCGCCTCCGAGGAGCGGCCACAGGCCGCGACAAGAAATCTCCAACACTGCCAAATCACAATGAGATTTCTCCCTTCGGTCGAAATGACAGACTGGGGTGTTCGC
>JADFXS010000494.1 GCA_015233515.1 Deltaproteobacteria bacterium
AGCAAAGTATGCCAGTATTCCACGGCGCCCGGATCCAGGTCAACGGCCTGCCGGGCATATTTTATCGCCTTGTCGATGGTTAGTTTCTCTTCGGAGCGGTCGGCGAAATGGAAAAAATGGTCGGCGTTGATTTCCTTATACAATTGGAAGTGTATTTTTGCCTGATGCTCGGCAATGGCTCCGGCCGCCAACACCGCCGCTTCCCGCTTCAGGGCGGTCTTCCCCATCTGTATTTCCTGGCGGTATTGGTCCCAGGCAGACAAGGCCCCTTCCGGGAATTGCCCATGTTCCAAGATCAAGGCTTTCAGATGATGACGATGCGGGTCCATAGGGTCGGCGACCGGCAGAGCTTTAGTCAGGCGGCCGACCACGGCCTCGGCGTCCAGTCCCATGCTCAGCAAGGCCGCGGCCAGGTCCCGGATAAAGCGGCCGGTGATCGTCCGATCGCCGGTGGATATGAGTTCGGACAGTTGATGTAAGGCGGCATTGGGTTTGGCCTTGGTCAACAGGTCGTTGATTTTCATCAAATACAGGTTAACTTTGAAAGTATCTCCGCCGACGGTTTTCAAGATCCGGGACGATTTGGGATCGGACAGAAGAGCATCGGCTTTGGATAGCATTTCATCGCTTCCGTCCCGGCTTTCATCGTCCATCAAAAGAAAGAGAAAAGACTTGGCCGCCGGCCCGTAAACCGGGGAATCCGCCACTAGTTGAAAGGATTTTTCCGCTTCCTGATTGAGATGTCGGTAATACGCGGACAGTCCCCGTAAAAACATGCGGGTTTCGCGAAATTTTGACCTCAAGCTTATGCCCTTGAGAAGTTCAAGGGCCTCATCGTCCCGACCTTCGGCAATGGCTGACGAGGCTCTCCGCGCCAATTGAGCTTCGTGAAGAAAATCATTACTATCCAGATTTTCCAATGTGGCGAACTGGTCGTCGTTCAGAGTCAGGACAACTTCCGCCAGGGCCTCCTGTATGCCGGGATTATTAAGAGCCGGCCGACCGCACTTAACCAATTCCTGAACAGCCTGGTCCGGCCAGACGGAGAAAAGGCCCTGGATGCGTTGTACTACTTCTTTTGGTGGAAAATATGCCTCTGAAGCCGCGGGTCCGACAACTCCGGCACCAGGCTGAGGCCATAAGCGATCCACTAAAACCAGGGCTTCATCATTCCGGGCCTGGTTGGATAGCTTTGTAATCCGCTTCAACGTGTATCGGCGGTGGTCCTCGTCTCGAAAAGGCTGGTCGGCTTCTTTTGGAGAATGGTCCATCTTTTTCAATGGTTCAGGGGAATTTGCCTTCGCCGTTTGAACTTTTTGTTTATGTTTTTTTTTCCCCATTATAAACTCTAGGCGGATACTAGCGCCCGATTTAGGTGATTACAATAAGTCGAAAAGACATCCATTGTGTTAAGAAATACAAGGTAAAAAGCATAGGCTACGCACGAAAGCCCGCAACCCGTCAAAATTAAGATGCGATGATGCCAGTATTCCGCGAAATTGACAATCCTAAATCTGGGACCTAAAGCCTCTATTAGCCCAAAAACAGAACGCGAGTAAGCGGTGGACTTCGAACTATAGACCCTGTCTCCGGGGATTTCGCGGCGGGTTGCGAAGCTAAAAACATGCGCTACTGATATTTCGAGTGTCCGATCCGCCGTGCCTCGGCGGGTTATGAAGTTGATAGGGGCGATTAATCAATCGCCCCTACTGAAAGAAGATAGCCGTGGGTTTCAAGCCACGGATTGGTTGGTCGGCCGCTATGCGACAAAATGTTAAATATGCGAAACGATTTCCCGGCAATGAATCGCCGGGCCGCCGGCTTGCGGCCCATAAGGGGCGCTGATCGGAACTATATACATGCGGCCTTAACCCGGAGTCTACGCGAAAATCATTGTCAATTCAGACGTTTGTCATGAAAAGCGTGACAATAACAGTTGCTTATAGTAAAATTTGAGTATATATTTCGAGGTACAATAAGCTCATATTGGGCGCTCATGGAACCCGGTCATAAATAAGTTAACCAACAGGCTACCCAAGGTTTAAAATGCTTTCAAAAAATCGATTGTATCAACAGCCGCAATCTTCAGTCCAAGCCGGCCACACCCTGCTGGAGGTCATGGCGGTCTTGATCATCCTGGGCATTTTGGCCGCGGTTGCCATTTCACGTTACACTTCCATTACTTCCAATGCCTACTCTGACGCCGAAACCTTAAAATCCTGTATCCGTAACACTCAAATCAGGGCTTTGGCCGATATCGCCCCCTGGTCCTTTTCCGTCAGCGGCTCAACCGGCGCTTATCAAAGCAATGGTGTAAATATAACCAACGTTACTTTCGTCACCACCGGCATAAGCTCGGGAACGGTTACCTTTGACAATCGGGGTCGGCCTTCCGGAAACATGTCCTTCACAATTAGCGGTTATCCCACCAGTATAACCATAACCAACGGGACCGGCTATGTACCATAGGAGGCAGACCTTGGCCCGCATCGGCTTCACTTTGCTGGAGGTGATAATCACCTTAGTATTATTCGCGATATTAGGCGCCATGATACTCCCGTACTATTACTCCGGCGCCATGGACAAAAATGCACCTCTTACCAGTCTGACCACGCCTTTAAGCGTGCAAGCCATTATGGCCAGTATTATAGCTGACTACAACAGCTCCACATCGTATCAGACCGACCCGGCGACGAACTTCGCAAGTCAGATAGTCATCCCCAACTACGGACTCACGGCCAACTATATAATAACCAAAAATGCTGCTTTCAAA
>JADFXS010000495.1:0-602 GCA_015233515.1 Deltaproteobacteria bacterium
GTTGAGATGGCCAAAGGCGGAGAACGCAAAACCTCGATGCGCAAATTCTATCCGGGTTACGTTCTCATCAATATGGAGTTGACGGACCAAACTTGGCATATAGTTAAGAACACCCCCAAAGTCACCGGATTTTTAGGCGGAAAAAACCAACCGATTGCCATCTCCCCGGATGAAGCCGCCATGGTTAAATCTCAAATGGAAGAAGGCATCAAAAAACCCAAGCCTAAATTTCATTTTGAAGAAGGTGACGAAGTCAAGGTTATTGAAGGCCCATTTAGTAACTTCAACGGCACGGTCGAGGAAGTGAACGAAGACAAAGGCAAGCTTAGGGTCCTGATCAGTATTTTTGGAAGAGCCACCCCGGTGGAACTCGAATTTGTACAGGTTGTCAAAGTATAAGCTGAATGCTCAAACGCCCGGATTCGGCGTTGATAATAAGGAGTAATGGAGCATGGCCAAGAAAGTAACGGCCCAAGTAAAATTACAGATAGTCGGCGGACAAGCCACTCCGTCCCCTCCAGTTGGCCCGGCTCTGGGACAACATGGCGTCAATATCATGGAATTTTGCAAGGCCTACAACGCCAGGACGCAGAATCAGACCG
>JADFXS010000495.1:666-2768 GCA_015233515.1 Deltaproteobacteria bacterium
CTTTATAACCAAGACCCCTCCCGCTTCGGTTCTTTTAAAGCAGATAGCCAAACTGGCCAAAGGGTCGGCTGAAGCAGGCCGAACGAAGATCGGATCGGTGACTAGGGCGCAAGTCGAAGAGATTGCCAAACTAAAATTTGAAGACCTCAATGCCAACGATATCGAAGCGGCAATGAAAATCATCATGGGGACGGCCCGAAGCATGGGGCTGGAAGTCATATAAGGAGACGGGATCATGGCCTTTCGGGGTAAAAAACATCGGACCGCCCTGGAAAATATCGACCGGACCAGGAAATATACTTTCGATGACGGACTTAAGGTCGCATTGGAAACCGCATACGCCAAATTTGATGAAACTGTGGACTTGGCGGTCCGCCTGGGCGTGGATCCGCGCCATGCCGATCAGATGGTCAGAGGCACTTGCGTTCTGCCCAATGGTACCGGCAAGACAGTGCGAATACTGGTCTTCGCCAAGGGCGAAAAAGAGAAGGAAGCTCTGGACGCCGGAGCCGACTTCGCCGGGTCGGATGAACTTATCGAAAAAATTAAAGGCGGCTGGATCGACTTCGACAAAACCGTAGCCACTCCGGACATGATGGGCGCCGTTGGTAAACTCGGCAAACTTCTTGGCCCGCGCGGCTTGATGCCGAACGCCAAACTGGGGACAGTCACCTTCGACGTAGCTACGGCGGTCAAGGAATTAAAGGCCGGTAAAATCGATTTTCGCGTTGAAAAAAATGGTATTGTTCACGCCCCGGTCGGGAAGGTTTCTTTCGGTCGTGACAGGCTGATGCAGAACATCGCCAGCTTTTTTGAAGTAATTCAACGCCTCAAACCACCGACCAGCAAGGGTATTTATCTGAAGGGTATTTCTATTTCGACAACCATGGGCCCTGGAGTAAAAATCGATCCGAGCCAGGTTAGAGAATTAAGGGAACTGTCGGCTTAAGCTGTCAGGAGGTTCAACCAAATTATAGCTCAAATTTTGTATTTGTTTCGGAGATGAAAGCTATTTACCCCATCAGGTTATAGTGATTAATTCGTAGATGTCGGTTCCGCCAAAAAAATTGGCACACTTTTACATCCGAACAATCCGAAAGACAAAATTTGAGAAAAAATTTGTGCCAGCACTAAAGAGTCTGATTTTCTGTTCCGGATGATTTTTGGGCATGGGAATCGGACTATTGGTGCCTAATACTTTCGGGTCTTAGACAGCAGGTGCGCTGCCTTATAAAGGTTGCGTTAACCGTCTGTCCGGCCTGCCGAGACCGTGGGCATAACCCTGGTTTTCTTTGGACCGAAAGGGGCACTTATACCGAACCGGACCAAAGAGAAAGGAGGGATGTGTAGTTGAAACGTCTGAAAAAGGAATCCGTAGTTGCCGATCTAAGCGATAGGTTGGCTAAAGCCCAAGCTGTGGTCGTTACTGATTTCAAAGGCCTCAAAGTCAAGGAAATCAGCGCATTGCGACGTAAAATCAGTGAAGCCGGCGGTGAATACCAAGTTGCCAAGAATACCTTGATCAACTTGGCGGTTCAGGGAACCCCCAACAAGGTCATGAGTTCACTCCTGACCGGTAATACTGCCTTGGGGTTCACTTATGGCGACCCCACCACTTTAGCTAAATCTCTTACCGATTACGCCAAGGCCAATGACAAATTCACCGTCAAAGGCGGCGCTATCGGTGGCCGGCTCTTAGACGCGGTCCAGGTCAAAGCCATCGCCGATCTGCCTAGTCGTGAAGCACTGCTGTCTAGTTTACTAGGCACCATGAACGCTGTACCAACCGGTTTTGTTCGCGTTCTGGCCGCTGTGCCTCAAGGCCTGCTTTTCGCCTTGAGCGCCATAAAAGATCAGAAAGCGCAACCTGAGGCCTAATTCACCCGGACCAGTGTCCAAATTAATCCAAGCCTATTTTTTGAACCAGTCGCCACAAAATCCGGCGATGGCCTTATGGAGGAAAAAATGTCGATCACCAAGACTGATGTCATCGAATTCATAAAGAATATGACCGTGCTCGAACTTTCCGAGCTTATCAAGGAACTGGAAACCACCTTCGGCGTTTCCGCCGCTGCACCCGTGGCCATTGCGGCTGCCGGCCC
>JADFXS010000047.1:0-15140 GCA_015233515.1 Deltaproteobacteria bacterium
TTGTACCAAGGTGTACGTTAGGTTGACCAGGCCACCTTTTTCATGAGCCTTCACCGCCATGGCCTTCAAGGTGGAAACAAAGAGCGATGGCAAGTTGTAGTCTACTTCTTCCAATTGGAGACGACCGGCTTCAATTTTTGAAAAATCGAGAAGATCGTTGACAATGGTTAACAAAACCTTGGCCGAGGCCTGGATAGTCTCCAAATAACCTTGTTGCTCGATGGTCAGTTGCGTTCGCAAAGCTAAATCGGTCAGTCCGATGATGTCGTTCATCGGAGTCCGGATTTCATGACTGACGTTGGCTAAAAAGTCACTTTTGGCCAGGCTGGCGAATTCGGCATCGTTTTTGGCTTGATTTAATTCTTCCAGGGTCCGGAATCGACGCACGGCGATGGAGTACAAATGAGCCAGCTGATTCATGACTTCCAAATCCACCTCGGTGTAATCACGTGAGGCATTGGCCGCGGCAATCACGCCCATGATCTTATCGCCGATTACGGCCGGAACGGATATAAATCTGTGAATCGGCGGGTGGCCCGGCGGTGTGCCGATAGACCTGGGATCATTGGAAACATCGTTGGTTATGATCGGCTTCTTGTGGGTGACGACCCAACCGCATAAACCGGTCATATTGGATAACACATGGTCCTTGTTGGAAATATTATGGGTGTCCCACGTATCGATGGATAGGGACGGAATCACCATCGGACCGCTTCCACTGATAAAGTAGCCGACATAACCGTGGCGGGAATCGGTCAATGATTTAGTGATGTTCAAAATCAATGATGAGTATTCGGCCAAGGAAGACGCCGAGATCAGGTTACGGGCCGTGGCCGCCAGGATGTCCTTGAGTTCCAGTTCGCGGATCAGCTTTTTTTCAACTTGTTTCAGGTCGGTGATGTCGCGAAATATGTGGATGGCGCTTTGCATCACGCCGTCGGCGCTGAAAACCGGAGAAGTGGCAATGCTATAGTATCCGCCGAAAAGCTGGGATTGAAATTCCATAGGCTCGGCTGTTCCTTTTTGGCTTTTAAGGAGAAGTTCGCGTTGAGCGCATCCGGGGGGAGGTGAGCCAAGGCCGTGGATCAGACGATAACATGATTGGCCGACGATCTGGTCCGGGTTGCGGCCGAATCGTGCCGCGAAAGCTTGATTTACTCGGATAAACTGATACTTACGGTCAACAATGGCGATGGGATCGGAAATTATGTCAAAAGCTAGTTCCCAGGCTGCTTGGGTTAAAGAGCTAATGGTACTGTGATCATCGACCAATGATTTGCCGTTGTCTCCGGGACGCGACGGTTCGTGTTTCTTGACGTTGGCTAAAGTTGTTTCCATGAGGAATTTTAGCTTTTCGTCGTTGATCGGCATGAGCAGACAGGTGCATTCCGCTGCTGGGGAAGTAACTTCGGTTCCAACGTCATTGGCTCGATGAGTGAGCAAAAATACCGGGCATCCCGCATGCTTTTGAATGGCCTGGGCAGTGGTTTGACCTTCTGTTTCGCTATTCAGGGCGATGTTTATCAAGACAAGATCGGGAGATTCCAGTTCAACGGCTCGAATCGCTTCCGGTCCGGTAAAGGCGATAACAAAGACTTGATAACCCAAAGCGGTTAGTCTGGCTTTTAAATTTTCAGCCACGTCCGATTCTCTCTCGATAACCACGATTTTATGGTTCATACCATCGCTACTCCTAACCGTCGGCTGGAAAACAATTTTTAGATTAGTATCGCGTATATTATGCTTATTGTCAAAATCTGAAATTATACCCTAACTCACCGCTTGCGAGTGTCGAGGCACGTAACTCCTGGCTGCAACGCTCGTTTCCCGATTTTGGCTCCTCGACGTATGGTAAATACGCCTGCGGGCCAAAATCGGTCCAACATGCAGGCGAACTGTCCCCGCGGCGTTCCGCGGGGCAGCGAGCGAAATTAAAACGCTCTGCCTCCTTACATGTCGAAGGTATCCGCCAATGGCGGGACCTTCAACTTCGCGTTTCGCCAAGGATTTACGCGCCCTATCCGCGATTTGATGGTGGATTTAGGTTATATTGAGGCAAACACTGCGGCGGGGTGATTCCCGCGGTTGATTACGGGACGCTTCATCGTGACCGGAAAAAAATCCCGGAGGAGACCAGGGAATCCGACCAAAAACTATTGGGGACTTCATCCACCGGAGGAAGCTTCTCCTTTCCATGCAAGATGAAAATGTGTTATAAAAATGTGCGTGAGGATAATCTTGCGTTTAAATTATAATTATATCAATTACTTGGTGGGTGAGCCATCTTGCATCCCCGGGAGAAAAAGGACCCGAGTTTATGAACAAACCCTGTCAAGAATCATTTTTTGCCTATGATAGGGGTGGAATCGCCGGGTGTGGTCACGTCGGATCGCCTTTGACAATCGGCGATACCTCGGGGATGGATTTCAAGGCCGACAGTCAAAATCCCAGTCTGGTCTCTTTGTCCCAGGTTTTGGAAAAATACGATCTTACCTTCGCTGGAACACCTCATCGAGCCTATCGTAATCTATCTATCCCCTGGGGGAAGATGGTCATAGATGTTTGGAACTGCCTGAAGCCTCAGGTCAGTTAAAAGGGAGAGAAATTATGCGTGTTTTGGTCACCGGTTCCGCCGGATTCATCGCGGGATACCTGGTCCAGGAGTTGCTCGAATCCGGCTACCAAGTAACCGGTCTTGACAACTATTGCAAATATGGCCAAGTGAAAAAGAGCTATCAGCATCACCCCAACTATTTTTTTATCCTCGGCGAAGCTTCCGACGTGGACCTGATGAAGCGACTGGCTCTGGACTGCGATTATATGATCGCGTGCGCGGCTCGCATGGGGGGGATTTCTTATCTTCACGAATACGCCTATGACCTGTTGGCGGAAAATGAACGGATCGTTGCCGCGACATTTGATGCGGCCATCAATGCCTTTCACGCCGGGCGACTGAAAAAAATCGTCGTTTTAAGCAGCAGTATGGTCTTTGAGAATGCGGCCGCATTTCCGACTCCGGAAAACCACCTGGCCGAATGTCCACCGCCGTCGAGCACCTATGGTTTTCAGAAATTGTCTTGTGAGTATTTCGCGCGCGGAGCCCATGAGCAGTACGGGCTGCCTTATACTATCGTCCGACCGTTCAATTGCGTGGGGATCGGCGAAGGAAGAGCTTTGAATTCCAAGGAGATACCCAGTGGGAATGTCACCTTGGCCATGAGCCATGTTGTTCCGGACGTAGTGCAGAAAGTGGCCAGAGGCCAAAATCCTCTCCATCTTCTCGGTAGCGGCAATCAGGTCCGCCATTATACATATGGCGGCGATTTGGCCAAGGGAATCAGAATATGCATGGAACACCCAGCGGCTTTAAACGACGATTTCAACATTTCCACACCCAAAGCCACCACGGTTTTGGAGTTGGCCGAGCTTATCTGGCGTAAAATCAATGGTAGCCTGCCTTTTAGTTATGTAAGTGATCCACCATATAAATATGACGTCCAACTCCGTTCCCCGGATGTAACCAAAGCTCGGGAAAAGCTGGGTTTTGAAGCCACTACCTCCTTGGGCCAGATGCTTGATGAAGTCATTCCGTGGATAAAGCGGGCGATAGAATTAGGAACTATTTGAGCATGGTGAAGATTTTTGACTGGAGGCGGCTAAACATGAAATTTGGGTCCGGATCGAAGGGGAAAAAATTTTGAAGCCGGAAGAATACGGACGTATTTTGAGGACTTGAAGCTCCCCGCGGCAAACCGCGGGGAATCTTCGATACTCAAGAACCTAAACTGTTTCGTTTTTCCCGCTAACCCCGCGACAAGCCACGGAGAATGCGCTTCCGGCACGTTCAAAAATGAGCCCGCCAAAGGCGGACCAGCCCGGTAAAGGGCTGGGCCAAAAGGATGGTTTGGCAATCGCCTCAGCAGAATTTCTTAGGCGGGTTCTCGACAGAATAAACATACGGATGTCCGTTATGGTTGTTTCGCGGCGGCTTCCTTGGCCTGGCTTAGCAAAAAGGCCCGGATGAATTGGTTCAGATCACCGTCCAGCACGTTATCGACATTGGTGTTTTCTATTCCGGTCCGATGATCTTTAATCAGCCGGTAAGGTTGAAGAACGTAAGATCGAATCTGACTGCCCCAGGCGATATCCTTTTTTCCATCGTGCATTTTTTTCATGGCGTCGGCTTTTTTCTGTTCTTCCAATTGATAAAGCCTCGCCCGCAGAACTTTCATCGCCAGATCGCGGTTACGGTGTTGGGACCTTTCGTCCTGACTTTGGACCACAATTCCCGAGGGGATATGGGTGATGCGTACCGCGCTGCTGGTCTTGTTGACGTGCTGACCGCCGGCTCCGCTGGAACGGTACGTATCGACGCGTAAGTCTTTCTCGTTGATTTCGATATTGATGTCATCATCGATTTCCGGCATGACGAACAGGCTGGCAAAAGAAGTGTGGCGGCGGTTGCTGGCGTCGAATGGTGAAATGCGCACCAGACGGTGAATTCCGACTTCCGCCTTTAGCAGACCGTAAGCATATTCCCCGGTGACCGTGAAGGTGGAGCTTTTTATCCCCGCCTCTTCGCCCTCCAGGAGGTCCACGATCTGAGTTTTAAAACTGTTTCGGTCGGCCCAACGCAAATACATTCTCAGAAGTATTTCCGCCCAATCCTGGGCTTCGGTGCCACCGGCTCCGGCATGGATATCCACAATGGCATTGTTACGATCGTGATTGCCGGCCAGCATACGTTGAATCTCGAATTGATCCAGACGTTTGGTCAAGGCGATCAGCTGGCTGGCCACTTCCGCGCCGCTGGCTTCATCTTCTTCTTCCACCGCCATATCGAAGAACAGGACTAGCTCTTCCTGATCTTTGACCAGGGCTTCCCACAATTCCAAACGGCTGGCCAGACCGGTCCTTTCCTTGGATAGAACTCCGGCTTTCTGAGTGTCGTCCCAAAATCCCGGTTGGGCCATTATTTTATCTATCTCCGCTAAGCGGTTGGTCACTCTTTCCAGGTCAAAGATAACCTCGCAGGTTTTGGAAGCGATCCTGGAGTTCCTTGACCTGCGGTTTAATGTCAAATAGCATGCTTTCTCCTTATTATGGCTATGGTGAAGATCAAAATGGTCACCCCGAGGCATATCTGAGGCGCCAAGTCGCCGATGGTCGTGTAAATGGTTTTTTCCGTCAAGCGGGATACCCGGCCGGTCAGGGTATCACGCACAAACAGGTCCAAGGTAGTTTCGATCCGGCCGCTAGGACTGATTAAGGCGCTGATTCCGGTATTAGCCGCACGGATGACCGCTCGTCTGGTTTCGATGGCCCGTAAGGCGGATTGAACCAGATGTTGGGCTGGAGCCGACGAACGTCCGAACCAGGCGTCGTTGGTAATAACTACCAGATAATCCGCTCCTTGGGTCACGGAGGTCCGAGCGAGTTCCGGAAAAATGGACTCGAAGCAAATCAAGACCCCGATTTTTAAACCATCCAGTTGCACCAGTTTGCCGGGCTGCCCTGAGTAATAATCGCCTACGGCCTGAGTTATCTTGCTGATGAAGGGGAAATACTCCTTGAGCGGGACGTATTCCCCATACGGCACCAAGTGGGCTTTGTCATAGTATCCCATGACCTTGGCCTGCCCGTCCAGTAGGTAAGCCCGGTTATAATATTTAGTCAGGCCGGACGATTCTTCATAGGCCGGCGCCCCGAATAGCAGCGGGCGACCGGTTTCCATGACCACCTTGTTCAACCAATCGGTGGTTGCCTGGTCGCGAAGGTAGAAAAAAGGCGCCGCGGTTTCCGGCCAGACAGTCAGCCAAGGTTTTTCCTTGGCGGCTTTAAAAGTCAAATCGCGGTAAGTCACCATGGTTTTGACGCGTTGGTCCTGACTCCATTTGAGGGATTGTTCAATGGACCCTTGGGCGATGGCCACGGGTTTTATGGAAGCCCGAGCCGTTAAATCCTGGATGTCTATCAACCGGTAATGGCCGTAACCCCATAATAAGCCTAGCACCACGATGACCGCCAGTACCGGGGCGACGATATTTTTCAGGTTGCGGTTTTCATAAGCGGCGATAGCCGAAGCCAAGGACAAATTGATGAAAACCACAAGGAAAGTAAGGCCGCCCACACCGGCCAGGTCAGCCGCCTGGATGAGGACCAGGTTGGGATAAAGCGCCGAACCCAGGGGACCCCAAGGAAATCCGGTCAGGAAAAAACTTTTGAAGTATTCCAAGCCGGTGTAGATAGCCGCCCCGATCAGTATCCATTGCCATCCGCCGAACCTGATTTTTAGTTTTCTTTCGGCGAGGTTGAGGCCTAAGGTCCACAGCGCCTGGTATAAGGCCATATATCCCGCGAGAAGGGCAAAAATAGGGATAGCCAGTATCCAAGATATGCCCCCGTAGGTGACCAGGACGGTAAAGACCCAATAAACCAAGGTGGCGGCGTGAACCAAACCGGCCAGAAAGCCGCAGCCAAAAGCGGCTTTGGCGGTTCTATGGCGGGCGACTAAGGATAGGAGGGCCAAGCCGACCAAGGCGCCGGGCCACAGGTCTATCCGGGGAAAAGCCAGGGAGATGAACAAGCCGGATAGAGCGCTGGCGGCAAAAGGTCCGGGGCCAAGGGGCAGGCGTGATAATAATTTCATGTCGAAAATACTCTGAAGTAGCGGAAAGAGAGGAATTACGCCGGGCCGGCGTCGGTCTTGACTTCGACTTGATTGATTTTACGTTCGTCGGCGGACTTGATGGTAAAGAGCAGATTCTGGAAATGGACTTGGTCGTTTTCCTGGGGGACTCGGCCGACAAGTTCGGTGATGAAGCCACCCAAGGTATCATACTCCCCTTCCGGGAATTTGGTATCGAGGTGATCGGCCAAGTCCCATATGCCGATTCGGGCATCCACCAAATAAATCCCCTGATCCGTCTCCGTGATCATGGTTTCTTCCTGGTCGTATTCATCGCGGATATCGCCGACAATTTCTTCAATTACGTCTTCCAGGGTGACTATGCCGGCCGTTCCTCCATATTCATCCAAAACGATGGCGATATGAGTTTTCATGGCGCGCAGTTCAGCCAGCAAATCAACTATTTTTTTGCTTTCCGGGACAAAATAAGGCGGTCGGAAAATAGTGCGGGGCAAGGGTTCTTCCCGAGGCAATCCCCAGTAGGCCAATAAGTCTTTCGCCAGCAGGACACCCTCGATATGATCGATGTCACTTTCAAAAGCCGGCAGACGGGTATGACCAAACTGAATGATCGTGTCCAGGACTTGTCCTAATGAGGCGTCGGCGGGGACGGCGACCACGGATGTGCGGGGGACCATTATTTCCCTGGCCACGGTAACCCCCAGCTCGAAAATACCCTGGATCATCTCTCCTTCGCCCGAAGTGATGCGTCCCTGTTCCTCGCCTTGTTCTATAAGGTCTTGGAATTCTTCTTCGAAACGTTCTGTCGGGTCGGTATTTCTGAGGCGCCGAAATAGGGATTTAAGCGTATCCATTACCCCGGATGAGGAATCATCACTCATAAATTAATTTATTCTTCTGATACAGCGTAGCGTCTGATTAAATCTTCCACCTGAGTTCGGGGAAGCCCCAAAATTTCCGCGGTCAAGTCGGCGTTCCCGGCGGAACGGGCCAGAGCCCGGTGAACAAGGGTTCTTTCCACTTCCGCCAAGTTCTGGGATTCGGGTTCCCCGTCAAACGACTTGAAAGCCTGCGGAGATAACCGTAATTCCAACGGCAGATCATCAACCACAATACGTTTACTTCGTGCAAACATGACCAGCATATCACATATATTTTTTAGCTCACCAATATTCCCGGGCCACGGATAGGCTTGAAGGCACATAGCTACGGCCGGATCCAGGTCCGGAGGCTGGACACCTCGGTCCCGAGCGGAACGATCGAGAAAATGATGGGCCAACGTAACAATATCATTATGAAGTTCGCGTAATGGCGGCATCGTTAAAGTGACTTCGGACAGACGCTGTAGCAGGTCCGCGCGAAAGTCGCCTAACCTTACCATTGTTTCCAAGTCGGCGCAAGTGGAGGATATGGTCCGGAAACTACTGGGGCGCGGCATGGATGACCCCACCCGGTAAAGCAATCCTTCTTCAATGCTGCGAAGAAGTTCCCCTTGACCAGATAAAGACAGATGCTCGATATGCCTAATAAAAATAGTGCCGCCATCGGCTTGTTCCAGAAGGCCGGGAATACCATCGCCGCTGCTTTCGTTTTCTTGACCGAAGAGAGCGCTTTCCAACTGCCCCGGAGGAACCGCCGAACAGTTGATGGATATAAACGGTCCGCGCCGCCGCTGGCTTTGAGAATGGATCCGCCGAGCCAACATTTCTTTACCCGTGCCCACTTCACCCGTAATCAATATCCGCGCGTCGGTCTGGCTGACTTGATAAACCGTCCCCATCAACGCCTTGATTTGCTGGTCGTTGCCGACGATGCTGCTGCCCGCGGCTTGTTCCTCTTCATCTTGAGCCAGGCGGTAATCAAGTTGGCTGAGCAGGCCGGCATTGACTAAGGTCGGGCCGAGCAATCCGCCCAGGGCGGCCAAAGTGTTGAGGTCTTTATGGGTATAGTGGCGGCTGGGGCTGTCGACATACAATAGGCCGAACAGTTCACCGTGACTTTTGAGCGGGACGGCCATAGCCATATGTGGGGCTGTTTTCAAACGGCGTTCACCGTTGACAAAATCCAGCTCCACATAAGAATAGGGCCATATGACCGAGTTGTGGTCTTTTAAAACCTTCTCGACCAAGGGCATAGGGAGCACCAGCCGTTGCTCCCGGGGACGAGCCAGCAAAGCGCTGAGTCGACGGGATTCCTTATGATCCGGCCAGAGCAGAACAATAGTTGATGCTCCGTAAAGCTTGCTCAGCGCATAAGCCGTTTGTTTGAGAATGCGTCCTTTATTGGGTCTCTGGGCCAAGGCCAAGGCCATCTGCAAAAGAGGAGTGAAGTAATTGCGGTCCATGGTCGCCAGGTCGACTTCTCCGGGGCCGATCACGACTCCGGCCGGATTGGCTCCCACATCGCCGACCATGAGGACGGCTCCTTCTCTGCCCAAGGCCACATCCAATGCCGGATCAAACAAAAAAACCTCCTGCCCAACCTTGATTTCGTCGTTTTTTTTCAGCGGCACCGCGCCGTTTACCCGTGCGGAATTGTGCAGGGTCCCGTTGGTGCTGTTTAAATCCTCTAAGATATAACCATTGTCCGAACGATATATTTGAGCATGTTTACGTGAAGTGGCCCGGTCGAAAATTATTAGATCGCATTCAGGGGACCGCCCTAAGGTTGCCGATTCACCTATCTCGAAACGAAAACCAAATCGGTTTTCTCTGAATGCAAACAGAAAAGGCATAAGCCTCCATGAGGCGGCTTTGGACGCGCTCCAATTTAAGTTGATGGGTCAAGCCGCAACCTGACTTGAAGCAACCATGCCATAAAATGTCATGCTCGTCAATAAGTTAAGCAAACCTAAATCCACCACTAAATCGCGCCTCGATGCCCGCAAGTGGTGAATCAGGACAAAAGTTCCGGATTTATCGCTACAGTTTTTGTATCCCGGATAAAGATTCAAAGTTTTAGGAGATGCCCAATCCAGGGTTGAAGTAAAAATTTTTTATAATCCAACCATATAGTTTATAGTTTATCTTGGTTCGACGACCCCGGTGACTTCCTTCGGTAACGTAATGATAAACCTCATCCATTGGCCTTCCTTGGAATCGGCTTTGATCACTCCGCCATGTTTGGTAACTATATCCCTGGTAATGAAGAGCCCCAGTCCGGTGCTGGCTCGATCGGCTTCAAGCCCGGTTTTGAACCGGACAAACTTCCCGAAAAGCTGTTTGACTTTTTCAGGTGATAAACCTTGTCCTTCGTTAAAGACCTCTACTCGGTAGCGGTGGTCTTCATCCGTTATTTCCAGTTTGATCAGGCCCTGATCCCGACCGTACTTTAAGGCATTATCCATGAGATTTTTGACAACCACCCGCAGCAAAGTCGAATCGCCTTGGACGAGCAAAGAGTCGGGGTAGCTGGTTTGCAGTTCCGTATGCCTTTGCCTGATGGTTTCCCGTAACTCCTCCAAAATCGGGCCAATAACATCGGCGATGAAATCCAGGCGCTGCAGCTGAACCTTGAGTTCTCCTTTTTCGATCCTGGTCAGGTCCAGGTATTTTTTGGTCATGATCACGGCGGTTTCAATGTTGCGGTTAATACCGCTGACCAGGATTTTCTGGTTGTCGGTCAGAGGACCGGCCAAACCGCTATTCAAAGTGCGAGCGGATGTGAAGATGACTCCCAAGGTATTTTTGAGTTCATGAGAGACAAATCCCAGCATTTCCAAATAATTGTGATTGACTTGCCGGAGGTTGGTGTTGGCTTGTTCCAGTTCTTCCCTGGCGGCTTCAGCTTCAGCTCGCGCCTTGGACAAGTCTCGTTCGCGTATTTCGGCTTCCCGGAGTTTCTCCGCCAGGCTCAGGCGCAATTCCTGTTCCGTGGCGACCTTTTCTTCCAATTGGGCCAGGATGCTTTCCAGCTTGACGAACTGATCGACCACCAGGCTGGCGGTAATTTCCGATGCCCGCCTGGCGACTAGGACTTCCTTGTTCAGCAAGGTATTTTCAGCCGAGAGGGTTTCCACGGTCTTGGGACGGGCCGTTTTGATCATTTTCGGTCTTTCCCCTTGGAAATTATCCATATGCGGGTGAGCGCCGGCCTCGTGGCGTGTGGCGTGGTCGGCGAGCAAAAATATTAAAACACTTCAGTTCCAGATACGTCAAAGATTTCTCGCAGCCGGCGGCCGGGAGCTTCACCTGATGTTGCCGCGGTGAATTTTCCCTATTACGACCGCTTAACTTCATTATCACTATTTTTGGATGACATGAACGGTGCAAACCAGACAAGGGTCGAAGGATCTGACTATGTGTCCTAATTCCACCGGATTGTTCACATCACGAACCGAGGCCCCGACCAGGGCTTCTTCAATGGGGCCGCGGACTCCATCGGTGTCTTTGGGGCTGGCGTTCCATGTGGTCGGAGTTATGACCTGGTAATGCTCGATCAGTTCGTCCTTGATCCGGATCCAATGGCCCAAGGCTCCACGGGAAGCACAGGTCAAGCCATATCCTTCCCCATCGGTTATGGTTCCGGGCGAGCTGTAAAATTTGCCCGCTTCCGAAGTTTCCGTCAGCCAGTTTTCCAGGGCCGGGAGCAGGATCGTGGGTCTGATCAGACGGGCTAATTGACGGACCAGGACCGATGGCCCTTGTTGATCCACTATATCGTTGATCAGCTGATTTCCGGCAATGATCATTTCCGCCAGAGGGCCGGTCTCCGCCGGATAACCGTCATAGCGCGGAGCTTTGGACCAGGAGTATTTACCGCGCTCACCGCCCGTGGCGTAAGGTTTGGTCTCTCCTTGAGACGGATGTTTATCGCCCTCATGATCGTCATACCAGGACCAAGCCATATGCTCCTTGATCAACGCCTGATCAAATTGCCGGATGCGGCCTTGCTTGGCAAATCCCGCGGGGCTGACCCGGTTCTGGTTGATGGCTCCGCGGACCCGCGTGCCTAGAGGAATATCCAAACCTCCAAAATTGATGAAATTGTTGGGACCGCGCCCCGCCTTGTCCAAGCCGACGTTACGGGCCAGGCGGATCAGGAAACCGAGTTCGCTGTTGCTGTGCTCTTCACTATCCGTCAGCCAGCGGTCCAGATCGGCCAGATTGCGGTTCTCTATCCATCGCTCCACAGAGCAGCCGAGGATTCGTTTTTCGTACCAGGAGCGAAATTGCTTGATCAAAAGTTTGCACTGCAAGAGGTCGCTGTCGCTGGGGAGAGAGACGATTCCGCCGGGGACCATATAAGAAGAGTGGGGCCATTGTCCGCCGATAATGGCGACAAGTTCCAGGACTTTCTTGGTCTCCTTGATAACTTCGAGCACGGCCTGCCCTTTGAACGGCTCGTAACGATTGACGGATTCGGCGTAAAAAGAGGAGCCCTTATAGGCCTGGTTGGCGAAATCACCGGCAAAGATCAAAAAAGTATGGCGGACATCATTCTGTATCTGTTCAGCCATCAGGGCCACATTGCGCATTCGGACCGCATCCGGCGGCGGAGTGACTCCGGCCACCATATCCAGGGCCATGGCGGCGGCGGTTAAGTGCGCCGTAGAGCAGATACCGCATATTCGCGGAGCGATGACCAGGCAATCCAAGGCCGCTCGGCCGATGAGAATGTTTTCGATACCACGGTACATGACTCCGGAACATCGAGCGTCGGATACAATACCGCCTTCCAGGTCGACTTCGATTTCCAGGTCTCCTTCGACCCGGTGCATGGGAACGCGAATGGTTTTTTTCTGAGCCATATTTTCCGAACCTTATGTCATACGCGAATGGCGCGTTTTTTAAGTCGATCCGGCGCCGCCGCCGCCGCCATCCCTTTATAGGCCAAGTAGTGGGCTCTATCCACCCCCTCCGGCAATTCCAAGGGAATATCGGCGATATTCCTTGTCTGGAAAAAAGGAAAAGAATGGGGGAAGTCAGGTTGAGTGCAGCCCACGCAAGGGACTCCCGCCCGGGTTTTGGAATTGCGGCGGTTCCAAAGCATTTTGTTGCAAGGGCCGTGGGCCAGGGGGCCGCGACAGCCCATATGGAAAAACAAACAGCCGCGTTTACCGAAATCGGCTTCCTCTATCCGATACTCATGATATTCATTACGGATGCATCCCTGGTGGACCAGAAGATCATACCATTGTCTCGGAGCATTAAATTCGTTCAAAGGCAGAGGTATACCGGAAAGGAGAGCGGTCAAAGTTCCGGAAATGACATCCCCGGTGCACGGGCATCCGGGAAGATTGATGACCGGGTACCCGCTGCGACTGTTGAATTTGGCTCCCAAGAAGCCACCTCGTTGTTCCTTGTGGAATTGCAGGCCGGTCGCTTCGATTTCCCCGTTGGCGCCTATGCCGCCGAAGCTGGCGCAAGTTCCGGCGGCGATGACGAATCTAGCCTGTTTGGACAGCTTGGACACCAAGTCCTTTTTGGGCTGACCGTCAAGAGAATCATAGATTCCCGTTCCTCCCGGACCACGAATGATGGCTCCTTCCACAACCAGGACATCCAGTGGCTGGACACCGGCTATGATGCCGGCCATCAGCTCCCGATATTGAGCCGGATTACCGTTTGACAGCGTGGGGTGCCAAAGAACTTCCAAACCCAATAAAGCCAGAAGTTCGGACACATGAGGCGATTCCACATTCATCAATGCCCAGGTATCGCCGCCGCATCCACCACCTTGCAGCCAGTACAGCGTGGTAGTCATCGATTTTTCCTCCACCAAGCCGAAGGTATCGTCATTTTTTTATGATCGGTAAGATATTTATCAAGGTGTTCGTGGCTGTTTTCAGCACATATTACGTGCCCCGGGTTGCCAAACCGACCTTGGGAAAGCTTCATTATTCCGCATTCTTCTCCGCCCGATCATCCGCGGTTTCCGGAAAAAAGGCCAAATCAGAATAACTCATGATCCAGACTGAATACTTTTACGTCCGCTGTCAAGAAAAATGCCGATCTTTCAAATTTTTCCGAGTTCGGATCTCCCAAATTGCCTTCAACGAGGCTGTATGTTATTACCAAGCCGAGATCAAAGCCTTGGCCGGGTTTGGATCGTCGATTTTTACGCGGCTGATGTATCTAAAACCGGCCTGCCAGGCAGGAGTTGTCGATGACTACAGCTTTCTGTTTATGGTTTTACGGACCCGCGGGTTCCGGTAAATCCACCTTGGGTCGATTGATCACCGCTTCGATCCTTAAAGGCCATCCCGCGACGCAATTATTGGATGAAGATGAGATCGCGGCCTGTGTTTCCGCGCTTCGACCGGTTCCGTCCTATCTAACCGAAACAACCGCGCGCCTAGCTTTTTTCATGACCAAGCTGCTCATGAGCCACGGAATCACCGTCGTGGTCGCCTCTTCAGCCCCACCGCCGGATCGCCAGGTCGGAACCTGGAATGACCAAACCGCAAACCGGCCGCCGATGATCGCCGTGGCACTGGAATGCCCGGAAGATACCCGCATGGCCAGGCTTAAAATCAAGGCTGAACCGCCGGTCGCGGATCGCGGGCCGGAATTGCCGGTTGATGAGTCCATAGACATTGGTAATTTAAACCGTTCCGATCTGATTATCCGAACCGCGGAGGAATGGCCCGATCAAAGCCGGGACCGGATACTGCGCGGTCTGGAAACCCTCGGCATCATCACTCCTCACCAAGGAGAAGGCTACACCGATGAAGAAAAAACCGTCCTGGAACATCAGCTCCAAGATCTGGGGTATATTTGATTCTTTTCATCCTTTCATGTTTTTCCCTGATTCACCACTTGCGGGCATTGAGGCACGTAACTCCTGGCTGCAACGCTCGTTTCCCGGCGGGAAGGTCCCGCGCCCAACGGGCCGCTCATATTCGGTTACCGTTGAGTTTTAGCTTATAATCGCGATCCGTGTTGGCTCCGGGCACCGCCCGGTGGCTCCTCGGCGTATGCTGAATACGCCTGCGGGCCAAAATCGGTCCAACTTCGCGTTTCGCCGAGGATTTACGCGCCCTATCCGCGATTTGATGGTGGATTTAGGCTTTTACTTGGTGAGTAAAATATAAATTTATAAAATTAACATTAACTTGCCATAAAATACTTGACAATCACGCATACAAATGATGAAATTTGGTACCATCCATAGGTGACAAGGGGACTTATCGATGAAAAATCAAGTTTTAGATGCTATCCACAGCCGACGAAGCGTTAGAAAGTATACCCAGGAACCGGTTTCCACCGAGCAATTGACCGCCATTTTGGAAGCAGGTCGCTGGGCCCCATCCGGAGAAAACAATCAGCCCTGGCGTTTTGTCATTGTTGAAGGACAAGCCAAGAAAAACGAATTGGCCACCTTCACTCATTACAGCCGGATCATTAGGGATGCAGCCGTATGTATTGCCGTTTTTCTCGATAAATCTGCCAGTTATAATTATATCAAAGATGTGCAGAGCATGGGCGCCTGCTTGCAGAATATACTTCTCGCCGCCCATGCCCAAGGATTGGGCGCAGTGTGGTTAGGG
>JADFXS010000047.1:15162-15635 GCA_015233515.1 Deltaproteobacteria bacterium
ATATTGGCCAAGGCCGAAGGGGTTAGGGAGTGTCTGGAACTGGGAGCGAATATGGAGCTGCAGGCGGTGGTGGCTGTGGGACACCCTCAGCCCCAAGACCGTCATTCCGACCGTATCCCTCTGGACAAGCTGATTTTAGGAAAATACTGAAAACCAGCCGACCTGACGTCGTTTCTGGTTTAATTTGTCAAGAAAACGAAAGGAGTTGGCATATGACTAAGCCCTCGAGGTTTGCGGCCTGGATACTGACATGTGGACTTTTGTTATTCATCACTTCCTGTGCCGGAGTATTTGGATCAAACACGCCCAAGGAGGACCCGGCCGCGCCTCCGCCGACCAAATATGTGGACTTCAAGGACGTTCAGGTGCCCAGCAGTCTGAAGGTCAGCACGGATAACTCGTTTGTTTATGAAACCGGAGATTTCCGGGCCGGGGTCCTGACTTTCAAGGGGCGAATGCCGGTAACCGATATT
>JADFXS010000496.1:0-1985 GCA_015233515.1 Deltaproteobacteria bacterium
TGATCCATGGTCAGCCGGTCCCAAACCAGAACGGGTTGGGCCATCAAGGATTCCGCAAGTTTTTTAAGTTCGGTTTTAGTCGGCTTGGCGCGGTCTTTGGGCATGGTTTTCTCCAAATAAAAACCCCTCCGAGAGGGGTTCAATATAGCATGATTGGTGGCGGTGCAGGGATTCGAACCCCGGACACAGCGGATATGAGCCGCTTGCTCTGACCTACTGAGCTACACCGCCCTGAAGCGTTACTACATAAATAATTAGCCCTGTTCATGTCAATAAAAATCTTACTGTTTATCGTAATTTGTCGCGTTTGAGCCGCAAGGCGTTTAATCCTTGCCGCGCTGTTTCCTGGCGCCGCCCGGTGGATGGCTGAAGACACTTGGGGGACCGGCCCGCCGGATGCGGGCAAAAATCGTCTCAGCTTCGCGTTTCGCCAAGGACTTGCCCGCTTGTGGCGGATCTTTGCGCCCGGTCGGCGATCGAGCGGCGGTTTTAGGTTACGTACACGAAATCAATCTTAAGCCGGGCGGAATATCAATGATGCCGCCCGGCTTAATCCGGATCGAGGAGAATGCCGGGAGACAGGCTATTCCTGAACTTCCCTTTTGTTCCTCATGGCCTTCATTTCTTCCGGCGACGCCAATTCATAAGCGGCTATGGCGCTACGGGCATCAAACAAGCCTGTGCCGTATTCAACGACTACCGCCACCACTAGGGAGGGCCGGCCGGTATTGTTGTAATCCTTGATCTGGTAATCCGCGGCAAAGCCGGGCAGGTCTCGAGAGCGCCAGTTTTCGCGGACCATCTGGTCTACCAGGCTGAGGGAATAAATCGAGCCCTTTTCAAACCCTCTCAACCTGGGCAGGAATGATGTCCCGCTTTTTATATTCCGCGCGACAATGCATTCTTTTCGGCCGTCTCCAATCAAATCGGCGACCAGTACTCGGGAGGGTATGAAAATCCATTTTGGGTCGGTATCGCCGCGGACCACGCCCGTGGGATCATTGCCATAGGCTTCTTCCATATAGTTCATGGTCTGGGCAAAATCGTCCTTGCTTTTCCAGATTTCCTTGCCGCCGCCTCGGGGAGTAACTACAAGCGTTTCCCGGTCGTTGACTCCGACGATGTATTCCTTATTGGCGGCCCCGGCGGTCAATATGGCGAAATTGAAAATGTTAAATCCGGTCGGCAGGCTGATTTCCTGTTCGGGTGTGAATTGTCCGCCGGCCTCGCGCATATAGTATACGCCGCCATAAAATCTTTCCCCGCTGCCTCCACGCTGCCCGATCAGCTTCGGACCGGCCGAGGTGTTTATCACCCTGAAATACCATGGTGAGTCTTGGACAATCGGAACCAGTTCCTTGCCTCTGACTTCCAAAACCAGACTGGAGGCCTGGTCACGGCGTTGGTTACTCACGAAAATTTTTGCCTTGCCGCTTCGATTGGTATCGAGGACATCCAAGCTGAGGAATTTGTCGCTGGAAATTCCTTCATATGCCGCGACTTTATCAATCTGCGCCCCGATCACTCGGGAAACATAAACCGTGTTCCTCGTGCAATAAGCAATTTCATTCTTGCCGTCGCCGTCTACGTCACCGATATCCATCCCCACCACGGCTGCTGGAAAGGATGGGCCTCGCCAAAAGGCTCCTTCGCGCTCATCGGCGCCCACGGCGGAAATAAAGTTGGGGTTGAGGGGGGAACTGTTCAGTTTTTGACCTTCACGCCCCATGAGCAAAGTGTCCGGATGACGACGGCCGGGGGCATTGGCGTCCACCGGCTGCTTGGATTGGGCCGTGGTTTGGGCTTTGACCGGTTTTTCGCCGGCTTGGCGGCCAAAAACCCGGGAATTGATATCCGCGGCAAATTCGTTCACCTTGGGAATGACCCCGTCCATGCCCTGAGATTGAGCGGACATGGAGCTGACAATCTTCTGGGCTTTGACATCCACCATTTTGGAGTCCAGACTGACGTTTTGTCCGAGAACG
>JADFXS010000496.1:2037-2751 GCA_015233515.1 Deltaproteobacteria bacterium
TTTTCCCAGGTCCATGGCTCCGGTTTGGTCCACGTTGCCTTTGAGTTTGTCAAAGGCGGTTTTGGATTCGGCCTTGGAGGCCACCGACACCCGATCCGGCCATTCCAGCCTGGATATCAGCATGTCCTGGATACCTTGTTGGAGATAAGTGGTGTCTTGGGCCGCGTTCATTTTAAACGGAAGAACTATGACCTTTTTGGCCGGATCCGCGGCTTGCCCCGGCCCCATGGCGGCAAGGAGCAAACACAGGGTCACCACGAGTAACAAGAAATACTTATTGAGATGCTTCATGGGCAATACCTTTCCACCCTTAAAATAATCCTTGGTTTTTTATCACCCCCCGGGGTGAGTGTCAAGGAAGCCTGTCTTCCATCTGAGATGCATATTTGACAATTTTATAAATCCCCTCGGCGTCAGCGTCGTGGATCGGTTTTATAACCGAATCGATCAATGGCTTTGGGGTCCTTGGTCCAATTTTTCTGGACCCGGACAAAGAGTTCCAAATAGACCTTGGTTCCGGTCATGCGTTCGATTTCCAGACGGGCCGCGGTGCCGATTTGTTTGATTTTAGCTCCCTTGGCTCCGATAATGATCTTCTTCTGCGAGTCTTTTTCCACATGGATGGTAGCGTTGATGTGGGTCAAGTGGGGGTCTTCCCGGTATTGTTCCACGGTAACGGCCGTGGCATAGGGGATGTCTTCTCCGGTCAGGCGA
>JADFXS010000497.1 GCA_015233515.1 Deltaproteobacteria bacterium
CCTTTATATGGCGGAGGAAAAAATCCCAGTTCGTGAAAGGGTCCGTGCCGTTGACGCCGGCCAGGACCGGTGTTTTTTTCACCACCGGCAGAACTTCGCTGGCCATTTCCACGACGATGTCATTGGCGTTACCATAAGCTAACAGCCCGGCCAGAGATCCGCGCCCGGCCATTCGGTACCGCCCGGAGTTATAGATAACCATCAGGTCGATCCCGCCGGCCTCTTCGCACTTAGCGGAAATGCCTGTTCCAGCCCCGCCGCCGATAATCGGCTCGCGCCGAGCAATCTTGGCTTTCAGATTTTCCAGAATCTCTTTACGGCTTATTTTTTTCATGGCTTTCCCTCTCCTTGTTCGGGTTTAGTGGATAGTGATTTCTTTAAAGTTATCCGCCAGGGCTTTGGAAAATCCAGGGTCATTGATGTGATAAGGCAGCTTGATCAGACGTCGCCGGTCGGTCTGAATCAGGGCTTCTTCCAAAGCCGCGAAAAGCGCCGCGTCGGCTTCCGGATCGTGGAAAGGCATGCCAGGGGCATCTATCATGGACACGCCTTTCTCCGGGAGGAGGAAGCGAACCGGCCCTTGGCACTGGTTAAGCTTGGCGGCGATCCACAGCCCCATACGCCGGTTTTCCTCGGCCGTGGTGCGCATGAGAGTCACGTTAGCGTTATGGACATGCAGCTTCCGATCACGGAATTGAGGCGGGACGGTCTCCTTGGCGCCGAAATTAACCATATCCAGTGCGCCGACGCTACCCACATAGGGGATTTGTGTGCGAATGATGGACCCCAGGCGGTCTTCTCCGGCGCTGAAGACGCCTCCCATCAGCAAGTCGCAGATTTCGGTCGTCGTCGCATCGATCACATGTTTGACCATGCCCGAATCGATGAGCTTTTCCAGAGATTGTCCGCCGGTGCCGGTGGCGTGGAAAACCAACGGTTCATAGTCTTCTCCCAGAATTTTCCGGAGCTGATCCACGCACGGCGTGGTAACCCCGAACATAGTCACGCCTAATAGGGGTCTGGATTCTTTCACTTCGGGAATGGGCCAAGCCACCATCCCGGCGATGGCATGAGCGGCGTTACCCAGAACGGCCCGGGTGATGGGATTCAGACCGGCGATATCGGCCACGGAATACATCATGCAGATGTCGTTCGGACCGACATAAGGGGCCACGTCACCCGAGGCCACGGTGGAGACCATCAATTTGGGCGTGCCGATCGGCAGGGATCTCATGCCCCGGGTCGCCAATGAAGTCCCACCGCTGCCACCCATACTGATGATCCCACCCAGGTCGGTCCGACCGGGCAAGAACATCTCCAGAGCTTCGGACATGGTGATGACGGCTTCGCCGCGATCTTTGATGTTGGCCAGGAAATCCGGTTTTACGGGATGGGCGGCCGCAACTTCCTTATTGGTCACGTCCACCGGGTTGGAGTGGGCTAAAATGCCCACATCGACCAGGACCGTGGGGACGCCGGCCGCCGTGATCAGTTCCTGAACATATTTTAGTTCGGGATATTTGGTATCGCAGGTACCAACGATATACACTTTCTTCAGCCTACACCTCCAACAACGCATCTGTTTTTTTTCGCCGACCAACTACCGGGAGAAACAAAAATGTTCTCCTCTTGCTCATTAAGGGGTGATGCGTTAAGAGTTTTTCAAACGATTCGACCATAGTGATAATGGACCTTGCCGGTCAAACAGAGAATCATTAACACTCTATGCGGGATAGACCATGGTCCGCCGCCTGAACCGCCCGGAAGATCGATTTTAAAATAGCTGTTGATGATTGAGATGTCAACCGCTCGCGCCGACCCGAACAGCGGCGGATCAGTTTGGATTTCTAAACTATTACTATTTGCAATCAAGATGGACGAAGTTCAGCGCGGCTTCTTCGGTTAAGTGAAGGACTACTTGAATAGCTGGTCGCCGCTTTTGCCGCCCAAACCTGGATGAGAGTCAAAACGGACAACTCCGACCGGGATTTGGCCTTTGACCGCTTCCACGATCATGGCCGTTCCCAGGTTACCAAATCCGCCGCATAGTTCGATGGCTTGAATACCTTCCTTTGGCAGATCCTGAGCGATTTTAACCGCTTCCTTGTAATCCTTGACCGCCACGGCCAGAAGCTGCACGGCCGGAGTGTCCACCCAGGCGCGATGTGTGGCTGGATTCGCCTCGGGAGCTAAAAAAATGAATGCCGCTTTTAATTTTTTTTCCGGCGAGATTTTAGCGGTATTCGTCGTGGCGCTATCGTCCGCCAGGCTTAGGCCGGCGGCGGACCACGTCAGGCAAGTTATAGATAATAAAATAAAAATTAATTTCTTCATAAGAATTCTCCTCAAGGTTACCGTGCCGGAACTGTTTTGGATTCCATAGCGGGACTCTTTATCGGACTGGCTATAATATCCTGAAAGCTTAAACCATTACCTTTTGACTCCAGACAAACCCATAACTTTATTCGGTGAATTTATGGGGTGGCGACCGTCCGCAAGACCGTGCCCCTGACCCATCAGGGACGGCGGCCACCCCTAGGGGCAGCGCCCAACGCCTATCTTAAGAGTTTACGTTCCTCTCCCCCTTGGTCCGTACCCGACTCGGCTTGATGAAGGGTAGCTATTAATGACCGTCGTGGCGGCGGAAACCCGAAAGATCAATGTGGGCACTGCCATTGGAACCCTGATAATTATTTCCCCACGGTTTTTTTCACGGCCGCGATGATTTTTGCCACGCTGGGAATG
>JADFXS010000498.1 GCA_015233515.1 Deltaproteobacteria bacterium
CGTATTCGATTAATTTCTTTGCCAAACGCAAGGCTTTGTAGTGCTGATCGCCAAGGATGCAGTCGCTGATGGCGTTAATCGATTTCAGGCTGCTGGGAACAGCCTGCAAAAAATTGCGGACCAAGTCCCAATACATCGCGTGATACTCAGCAATATTCTCCCGGTCAATGTACATGAGTTGAATCACGAAATAAATCCGCCGGGCCGGCGAATCGGCCTCAGCCTCGCGAAGTATCTCTTTTTCCCTCAGAATCGGAACGTTGTTCTCGACGATAAGTTGCGCGGTTGATTTCGTGTTCCGGAGCACCGCTCCGGCGATGATAATTTTCTCTTGAGGTTTAAGTGTTATTTTCAGCGGCATGATAGGGTCGATCCTTTTTACTATAAATCGCTATCATGTAATATCGGCTATTATAAAATATTTATAGCACATGCTTTCCACTGATGCTCGAAGTAATTAAAAGGGGATGCCGGCGCATCCCCTCTCGTTTTTTTCACCGGATATGATTATCGATTTTTATCCGAATATTTTCAGGACATTGGAGTAGGCCGTAGAACCGATACTCAAAGACTTGATGGCCAGGGATTGCTGGGTTGTCAACATGGTCAGTTTGGCACTTTCATCGTTAGAGTCCGCGGAGATCAAATTGGACGAACCGTTTCTTAAAACGGTAACCATGTTATCGGTGAAGTCTGATCGGGTCGAGATAATACTCGCCTGGGAGGACAGGGTTTTGGCCATGGTCCGCAAACTTTTCTTGGCGGCGGTGAGCGCGTCCAAGTTGGTCTGAATGTTGGTTTTATTCGCGGCGGTATTGGTTGTATCCCACCAGTTTCCGGTGGTAACGGCAGTAAGGCCCAGCCCGGTTGAAGAAGCGTCTTTCCCGTTCAAGGTCAGGCTCGAAGTGCCATCGGCGTTGAAATGAACCGTCAAACTCTCCGTGGTGCCGCCCAGAAGGTTCGTTCCTTTGTAGTAGGCATCACTGGCTAATTGATCTATCTGGGTTAGAATTGCGTTGTACTGTTTCTCCAAATCGGAGGAGTCGGAGGAGTCCTCGGCCGTGAGAGCTTCGTTGCCTAGGGATTGGGCGGAGTCGATTAATTTCAGGATCGACTCGACACCGTCATTGGCCGCGGTGACCAACTCGGTGGCTTCGCTCATTTCATCCTTGCGACCCTCCAAATCAGAGGCACGATACAAATGGTCCTGGGAGGTGAAATACTTAAGGGGGTTGTCCAAGGCGCTGTTGACTTTGTTGCCGGTTGACAAAATCTCGTTTTCAGTGTTCGTCTGTTTCTCGATCTGTTGTAAGGCGTAAACACTGTTCCGCATGGTGCTGGTTAAGGTCAAAGTGTAACTCATGATCGTTCTCCTATTCTAGGATTTTATTAGCAAGGCGTTCTGCCTATCGCTCTAATTAAGGCCATTTCCCCCTTGATGGATCAGCCTTATTTGCTTTATCGGCCGATCGTTGGCCGAACTTTAAAAAAATCTGCTAAAAATTATATAATGGAGGTGAATTAAATCCGGGCCGAAATTTTCGGTATGGCTTGCGTCTCACTCACCAAATATTTTTGCTCATTTCACAAATGATTGTATTATGAGACAGGATTGCTTCGGCAACCAAGAAGCGGCGGAAACGACGTCGTCAATTCACGGCGTAAGCAGGTGACAAAAAACTATAAGCAACCGGGAGGAAATTATGTCGCATCGTCAAGAACTCATTAAAAGGCTTAGCATTAACCTCTCGTCCTTGGAAGCCATTAACGAACTGTTTTCAAACCCGCGGAGTCGAGTGATCAACGATTTCCTGGATGTGGTCGCCAAATATGGGACACCGGAAGAAATTAACGCCAAGGCCGCCGAGGCCGGCCAATTGAAAAATCAGCTGGCTCGCCTGCAAAATGAAAAATCACCCTATCTAAAGGATCTGGAATGGCTGATCGATAAAAGAGACGCTCAAGACTTTATCGATGTGGCCGAATACCGAAAATCAGTTCTGGGAGACCGGATCGGGCATATCGGATTTAAAGACGATTTTGCGGTAACCCTGGAAATCAGCGCCACGCAATATTTCTCCTGGTTGATCGCGGAAGCCGAACAAGCCTTGATTAAAAAGGAGCTTATGCCGGCCAGATTCATCCGCGTGCGCAAGATGAAGGAACAAGAAAATGACCAAGGAGAGATTCTGGCTTTTGCCGCCGCGATGAATATCATCGGGGCCAGCTATGTCGAAACCCTGGATACCAAAGGAACGGATGGCTCCAATGTCCATTTGGGCGGCGGGGATACCATAACCGGATACTTCGGCGGCGTGGGACAACCCAATGATCACGCTCTGCGCTGGGTTGACGAATATCTGTATTATTATACCAACTTCGGGATTCGTCAGGTGTTGAACATAAATCAGGGCACGGTTTTGCTGGGGTATATGATGCGCAAGATCGGAATCCTGAATGAATTCAAAATTTCCGTCTTTCTGGGCAATGACAATCCCTATGCCGCCTTATGGACCCTGCTCGGCGCCAAGTTGCTTTCCGCGGCTGACGGCTCTTGCCCGCTTATCGGGTTTAATTTGAGTAATTCCGTCGACAACCAGACTATAGAGATCATCAGCGAGATCCGGCAAGACCTGAAACTCGAAAATATCGTCAGAATAGAACACCACATCACCGAGGCTTGGCAACACATTGTCCGGCAACCATATAACCGGCGTGAAGAACTTATTTCCTTGGCC
>JADFXS010000499.1 GCA_015233515.1 Deltaproteobacteria bacterium
AATTCGGCGAAAGTGACCATCCGGTCCATTATATCCCGAGTGGTGCCTTTTTCCCTTAGGTGCGTCATCAGATACCAGACCGCTTTGGCGGGGATATAAACCGAAGCGGTCGGATAAATCACCAGGTCATAGCCGATGTCAGCCAATTCATTATTGGGCAGCATGGGCGTCCGGCCGCCTTCGACCATATTGGCCAGGGTCGGCTTTTTTATGACCTGATTGATTTTTTTCATTTCCTCGATGTTCTCCGGCGATTCGATGAAAATAATATCCGCGCCGGCTTCCTCATAGGCGCGGCCCCGTTCCAGGGCTTCCTCAATCCCGAGGATGGTTCTGGCATCGGTGCGGGCGATGATCAAAAAACCCTCATTCTGCCTGGCGTCGGCGGCGGCCTTGATTTTTCCGACCATTTCCGCCTTGGAAATCACCGCCCGGCCGAGCATGTGCCCGCAGCGTTTCGGCGAGACCTGATCTTCCAACTGGATCGCGGCCACCCCCGCGGCTTCATATTCCCGAACCGTGCGAATCACGTTGATCGCGTTGCCGAAACCGGTGTCCGCGTCGGCAATAACCGGAATTCTCACGGCTTCACATGTATTTCTAGCCCGGGTCACCATTTCGGTCATGGACATAAGACCGATGTCCGGCTGCCCGAGGTGACTGGCCGATTGTCCATACCCGGTCATATACACGGCCGGGAAACCGGTTTTTTCTATAATTCTGGCCGTCAAGGCGTCATGAGCCCCAGGGGCGACCAACGGTTTTTCCGTTTTCAGCAGTTGGCCAAGCTGATTGTTTTTCATCGGCTATCCTCCCATTGAAAGTACTTCTTGGCAAAGTTTAACGCCTTGTCGGGAGTTATCTGTGACAATACCCCGAGGGCATAGAGTAGATATTTGTCATCGAATAAAAACCTGGGCGCTTTCGGCAGGAGAGAAATGCCCGGGCTGGCGAAGGCCTTGGACAAAATGTCGTGGCGATGGTCGGGATGGTGAACAAAGACGCCCCCTACGGCGATGACATTCTTGACGTTTCGCAGGTCGCGGCCGATGGCGGTTCCCGGGATAATGCCCATTACGGGGTTATACTCCTGAGCCAGGTACCCGGCGTGACGCTTCAAGGCCACTTCCACCGCCACCGCGGCCATGGCCCGGTCAAAGGCTTCTTCCTCGGGATTCAGGGCGATATGGTCGGGATGGGTTTCCACAAAGCCGGCATAGTCGATCAGCTTTTCCTCCAAACCCGGCGCTTCGAACTCGAGCTTGGCCAGCACGGCCTGGGAACCGACCGTATCGAGAATCCCGGTCGCGCTGACCCGCAGCCCCAGAACACCTTCCACGGTTCGGTAGGAGGGCTGCTTTTCGTTGGTGATGACCAGCCCTTTTTCTTCGATGGACAGCCTGTCCAGCTTGGGCAGGATCGAATGTATATCCGTGGTGGCGCCGCCGAGGTCGATAACCAGCAAATCCCCGATCCCCTTTTGGCGATGGGTCCCCCTGGCGATCAGTTCGGCCGCCAGCAGAACCGCTCCAGGCGTGGGGGCCACCTTGTGGTTCGAAACCATGCCAATCAGCTTGTGCAGCCCTTTAGCCATGGAAATCTGCCGGATAAACTCCTCGTGAATCGCCTCGCGGGCCGGACCGACCTTGAGCTCATGGATGGTCGGCATGACGTTCCCCACCCGCCGGGAGGTCACCCCGTGGTCTTGAAAAAGCTTTTCCACCCCGGGTTGAGCCTGCTGGTTGCCGGCAATGATCACCACCGCCGGGATACCGGATTTCAAAATCAGATCGGCGTTTTCAAAAATATTGGCCTGATCGCCGCCGTCGGTGCCGCCGGCGAGCAGGATGATATCCGGACGGATTTCTCTCAATATTTCCAGGCGATAATCGGGCGGATCCTCATGGGTGATGATTTCCAGAACCCGCGCCCCGGCATTCATGGCCACTTCCTTGGCCGCCTTGGCCGTCACCCGCGGCATGTACCCCATGGCCACCATGCGCAATCCACCGGCCGCGGAACTGGCCGCCAGGCAGGTCCGGGAATCATCGATCTGGATACCTTGAGCCTCCAGCCGCTGCAAAGCGGCGGTCAATCCTTGTTCGATATCTTCCACCGTCGTGGGGACCCGATCCCCGGCGACCCATTCCAGGGCCGTTTCCGTCAGACAAAACGCGGAGACCTTGGTGTAGGTGCTGCCGACGTCGTAGACGATCAGATTACTCCGCATTACCGCCTAACTTTCTATTCTGTTCCTTAAAACATAAACTTGGCCGTCCATCAGGCGGCGGGCGGTCCGGGCAAAGGCCGCCCGGGTCACCAGGCCGTTTTCAACTGCGGCTTCGATATCAATAACTCCGGCCGGATGCCCGATTTTGATAATGGTCGTTGTCTCGTTGTCCGGGACCATCTCATAGACTATCGTCCCGGGTATTTTCGCCGCCGCGCCGGTGCAGACCGTCCCGGTGCCGGCATAAGTCTTGTGCAGCACCTGCATGAACATCAGTCTCGAGACCAGCGACACGTCCGCGGCGGAAATAATCCGGCCGGAAGTGAAATCCTTATAATCCCGGGGCGGTGACACCATGGCGATCATGGGAAAAGCCGGGCTATTCTTAGTGGCCGCCGCGACATCCGGCGCCATGCCGATCATCACCGCTACTTGCGCCCGAATATCTTCCAACCGGCGGAGGAGATCCGGGTTGCCGTTGATTTCCGCCGGACCTTCAATGC
>JADFXS010000500.1 GCA_015233515.1 Deltaproteobacteria bacterium
TATTCTCAGATTATCAGAATTTACAATGCGAAACAACGATCAAATCGGAATTTTCTCGGGAGGCTTCGAAAAAATTGGCCGGGTCGATGGACCTGACTTGAATACCGGGTCTGGAATATAGATTTCCGGAAAACGCGGCCCATGGACTGGTCATGAGATTATAGACCAGAGGGTTTCCCTCCAGCGCCAGAACCTCGGTCGAAGTGCTTAAAAAACCAAGCAGATTCAAGCCTCCGGAGGGATTGACGACCAAGACCCGCTTAGGTTTAAAGACGTTTATCGGCAAGCCGGCCAATGAGCAGCCGGTGAAAGCCGGCGCGCCGGATGGCGTATCCAGCTTGGTCACCGGTCCGATTAGATCGCCGTCGAGGAACAGGCCCCGTTGTTCCGGCAGCGGCTCGCGACAATTCAAGGAAAGACCGGGAGCAAAATGGAAGGCCGGGCCGCCGATTACTTCGACCAATCCATGGAGGCTGGAAGCCTGGGTCTCCACTCGGCTGCCTTGAGCGGCCAGGACCGCCGACCGATCTTTAAAAGCGGCGAATTTCAGCGGCAAGGGCAAAAGATAGATAAACAGCAAGCCAAGACCGAGCAGCAGCAACCCGACACGGAGAGCATAACGTCGGTTGAAGGAAAATGAAAGCGCCGCGGCTATAAGCATCAAGAAGACGGCTGGATAAACAGCTTGCGGCGGCGCTGATAAATTCATGGCTAAAGCCGCGGTTAAACACCCCGCCGCCGAACCGGCCAGATTGGCGGCATAGACTTGATGGACCTTTTCGGCCCAGGCTAAGCGCAGGCCGATATGGGCGGCGCCGAATAGAAAGGGAATTATCAAGATAATGATGACCAGGAATAAATCCCGCCACGCCTTGGTCGACCAGGCCAGGGCTAATGGTTCCAGATCGACGGCCAGGGTCGATAGATAAGCCGGAGCCATGAGTATGGCCGCGGCCAAAGCCGACCAAGCCAGAGCCTGACGGCGATGTTTTTCCAGGGCGGTGAGCGTGAGTGAGGTGAGGCTGCCGGCGGTCCCAAAGCCGATCAGGGCCAGCGAGATGAGCAGTCCCGCGAAATGATGCCAATAAATCAGAGTAAAAATTCGGGTCAGGGCCACCTCGTAAGCCAGCAGCCCGGCGGATGCCGAAAAAACGGCGAGCAGGTCTTGAAGAGCGCGGCGATCCATATAAAAATACGGCCTTTTTAAAGTTGAAGCCGGCCAAGTCAAGTTGATTATTTTTTGGATTGATGCTCTTTTAAGGACACGCTTCTCGGGTTGCCCCGGGGACTGACGTCGATATTTCAGCGGCGCAAGCCGCGAAGAGAAATCTCCAAGGCCAAAAGACCTTGATTGAAAAGAACGGAGATTTCTCCCTGCGGTCGAAATGACAGTAAGCGAATGTTTCTTTGTGCTTTAACCCGTCCCCCCGGACGGGTTGGGCGCTTCTCGGGTTGACGTCGATATTTCAGCGGATTAGTTTTTCATTCAGGAAAGAGCCATATCTGCGGTCTTCGGTTAAAATATGGTTGATTATCCAATCTTTTAAGAACGATATAATATCGCGGTCTATCTTTATTTCATTTCGTTTGATCCGGTTGGCGATGGCTAGCACGTCTTGGAACAGTTTTTCGTGTTTCTTGTGGTGGCCTTCGAATTCAGGAAAGCCATGTTCCTGCATCAACGATTCTTCTTCCTTGAAATGGGTTTCCGTATATTTGATCAGGGAATCAAATGTTTCCGTCAGAACAGGTTGCTTTTCCCCGGCCATGACCGATTGATATAGCTTATAGGCCATTTGGAAAAGGTCCATATGCTGGCGATCCATTTCATCGACATTGGTTCGATATGCTTCCCGCCAGTGGAAAAGAGGTGTACTGACGATTTCGGGATTAATAATCATTTCCATTCGTTTTTCATATACTTCCAGAAGTTTCCAGCGGACGATGGGAATAGCCGCCAAAACTTCCCGCGGGATATGACAGATGTCGCACTCGCAACTAGTCCGAATTTTGTATAAATCCGGTGTGCGAAACAATACCGCTCCTTCGCCCCAAAAATCGCCGGGCGAGAGTATTTCCACCAGATCGTTTTCTATCCTCAATTCCACGTAACCGCTTTTGACCAGCGAAAGCCCGCCGCCGACTCCGTCGGACAGGTCGGTTCCTTCCGGATAACGGCGAAGAGCGACCGCCTTGGTTATAAGGTTTTGAATGGGATAGGCCACGGATTCGCCCAAAAGCCACGTTTTGGAAAGAAAAGCCCGTAATTGCTGATGACGGACTATTTCGTCATAGATAAAGTTTTTTTTGACGAAATTCAAATATAGATCCCTGGGAAGCTGCAAAGCCTGGACAAAGTTGGTCGCCCGGTAAGTCTCGGGTGAAGTGGAGCCGTTCATAGCCGGAATCTCACCCACGAGCTCGCCGGCGGAAAGGGTGCTGAAGACTCCGGCGGCGGTATGGATCATTTCTACTTGGCCGGAGAGAATTAAATAAATATTTTCCACCGGTTCTCCGCTTTTGATCAGAATGGATTCCGGGTTGTAGGTATCCAGCGGATTATTCAACAGGACGCGGAGCTGGTGAACCGGAACCTGAGGAAAATATGAAAGAAGAAAATGAAAGGCGTTATATCTGACGTAATCCTGGTGGCTGGGGATCAGGTCGTCCACCATGCCGAAAGGCGCGCCCGAGCCGATTTCCTTCTCGCGGTTGGTGAGTTCCAGGGCGG
>JADFXS010000501.1:0-2091 GCA_015233515.1 Deltaproteobacteria bacterium
CTGCCCAGCCATTGCACCTTCTCATGGGTCATGCCTTTGAGCAAAGCCAGAAACGGGGTCGAGGCCACTTGCTCGAGGCCGACGGACTTGGTGTCGTGGTCGACCTTCAAGCCTCCGCCCAGATCCACCATGAAGATGCGCATGGGCAGCTTGACCTTCAACAAAACCGCCTGATGATCGGACTCGTCCATATCGTCGCTGATATTGAACATTTCCCGCATGGACTGCTCATGGACAAAGCGGATGACGTCGTGGATGGTTTCGCAGCCCTTAGGGTTGAAATTTTCACTTTTCGGGTCCACCAGGTGCAAGGGTGAAATGATCTTCAAGGCTTCTTGAGCGGCCAAGAGGGTGGGGCTGCCTTTCATCAGGTTGATCACGGGCTTTTCCTTCAAAATTTGACTGACCACGCCGCTGTAGACGATACGATTGGTGGCGTCCACGGTGATTTCCTGGCCGTGCTCGATACGTTGCGTGGCCCGATGAAGACCGACCAGAGTGGGGACGCCGAACTCCCTGGCGACTGAAGCCATATGCCCGGTCACACTGCCGATATCGGTGACGATCGCGGCGATGCGAACGATGATCGGGACATAATACGGTGATGTTTTCCGAGCCACCAGGATGGCGCCATCGGGAACGTTCAAGAGATTGTGTTCGGAAAGGAGCAAATACGCCTTACCCGCGGCCGTGCCCTTGGAGGCGGTAGCTCCGCCCCGAACCAGGATGGGATGGTCCTGATCGAGGATAGGTTCCTGAGGCCTTTCCTCGGTCTGGAGTTGGGGATTGAGCGGTCTGGCTGGCAGGATGAACAAACGATCCTGGCCGTTCATGGCCCATTCGATATCCAGGGGGACTCCGTAATGATTTTCCAATTTTATTGCAAAATCAGCTAATTGTCTTATACGCTCCTCGGAAAGGCAAGCCACGTCCTGTAAGTCCCCGGGTACCGGCCTGGTGTCCAGGCCATGGGTGTCGGCCGAAGCCAAAAGTTCCTCTTTCTTGGCGATGGCGCTGGAAAGGATAGCGCCGGTCTTTTTGTCCACGCGGTATTCATCGGTCTGGCTGGAACCGTCCACCACGCTGACCCCCAAGCCCCAGGCGGCGCTGATAATGATATCCTTGAGGGCGGGGTTATTCGGATCGACCGTGTAGGCTACGCCGCTGGCTTTGGACTCCACCATGGCCACGCATAGAACCGCCATGATCACATCCTTGTGCGAATAGCCTTTGCTGCGGGCATAAAACACCGCTCGTGGACCATAAGCGCTGGCCACGACCTCTTTGTAGGCTTCGGCCAGGTTTTCCTCGGATACATTCAAAATTGTGGAGTGCTGGCCGGCAAACGAGGCCACGGAATCCTCACAAGTGGCGCTGCTGCGCACCGACATGCGCAGTCCGGGTCCGAACTCGGCCTTCAAGGCGGATAAAGCGTAATACATGGCTTTCAGCATGTCCGGGGGAATCTCCGCGACCATGATCCTGGCTTGAATGCCTTCGCATACCTCGACCAGCCGTTCGGTGTCGTGTATATCCAGATTGGACATGGTGGCGGCCAATTCATCCAATAGTTTGTTATAACCAAGAAAATAATGGCAGGCGTAGGCGCTTACGGCAAAGCCCGGGGGCACGGGCAGATTGACTCGGTTGGCCACTTCGCCCAGGTTGGCCGATTTGCCGCCGACTTCGGCGAGATTATCCAGGCTTAGACTCCGCAAGGGCAAAATCAGATGGGATTTGCGAACTTTCTTTTTCTTGACCAATCCGCGCAGGATCTTCACCCCCAATTTTTCAACCTGATCAAAGGCTTCGGGATAGCGACCGCCGGTCAATCCATTCAGGTCTTCCGCCAGCTCGTAAACCTTGCTGATCAACTTCTCCGTTTTGTTGATAAAGGAATCCAAAGTAAAGGAGCGGTTCTCGAACAGTTGTTGCTCCAGGTCGGTCAGCAGGTTGAGGGCCTCGGTATTTTTCAGCAAAAGGCTTTTGAAAAAGCCGTATTTTTTTTTGAATAAATCTTCTTCCTGGATACTGCGACGATCCTTTTTTTTCTCCCAAAACATATTCAGAAATTTAAGCATGAATCATTCT
>JADFXS010000501.1:2126-2728 GCA_015233515.1 Deltaproteobacteria bacterium
TAAGTCACGGCCCCTAAGTGTTGAAATAGGGAACATCCCTGAAAAATTTTCATATAAAAACAATATGTTGACAAAATAGCTGGATTTCAGGATCTATTGCGCACTGAAACGCCGAAGCATTATCCTGGCCCGTCTATCAGGCCGGCGGCTCTTCACCGGGATCGGTAGTTCTCCGGGCAACGACAAATCCGCAAGGTTTTCCGGTCGGGAAAATTCTCGGAAATCGCCGATCACGATGTACTTATCAGCTTACCCGAGCCGAACCTGACTCACAAGCCTTTTTGATTTTGATTTGGTGGTGCGGTTTTGTTTTGAGATGATTTTATGAGATTTGCATTTTTCTCTCTTGAGTCCTCTAGCAAACAGTCCTTTTGGTCCAACTCTTTGTCGGGCTTGATTTTAAATTCTTAAAATACGTTAGTATTCATGCGGCTTCAAAATATCGTTCTCCTCGATCCGGGCCAAAATTCCTGGTTTTGCAGTCAACTCTTAGGAAAATAGATTGACAAAAGCCGATGATTTCGATATTTCGTCATATGACGAAGTGTTGGAGATATTCATGGATCGCATCCTTCCGCTGACCAGGGGCAACTGTTCGAGAA
>JADFXS010000502.1 GCA_015233515.1 Deltaproteobacteria bacterium
CCTACCAAAGCCTCGACTTCATCCTTATGCTCCTTACGGACAGGCAGGGCCTCCAGACGCGCGGCCAAGTTGTCCAGATCAACAACTACTTTCCGTCCCTGCTCGCGCACTCGATCCATTTCCGGATTATCGACGGTCCAGAGCTCCATGTCATCTGATTTATTGGTAAATTCATTCATTAATGCATCCGCTTGGTGTCCCAGGGCGGTCAAAGCCTGGATCGTGGCTTGTGTCTTCAAGGCGGCCTGAGTCAGACTTCGTTCCGTATCCCTTTTCAATCCGGCTAGACGCCAGGAACTCACCGCCACGCCAAAATGCTGGGTGGCCACGTCTTCCATCTGATGAGCTTCATCAAATATGACCGCCTGGTACCCCGGAATCACTTCGCTCACCCCTCCGGCGCGGACCATCAGATCCGCCATGAACAGATGGTGGTTGACCACGACCAAGTCCGCGGCCGCGGCCGCCTTGCGGGCCAAGTGCAGAAAGCAGTCCTTGATTTTCGGACACTGGCCGCCCAAGCACCGGTCTTTGTCGGCGGACAGTTCAGACCAGGTCCGAAAATCTTCCGGTAAGTCAGTGAGTTCAGCCCGATCCCCGGTAGAAGTGGTTTGCGCCCAATCCACGAGACGGTTTAAAAAAACGGTCTCCTGCATGGCGGCAAAGACCGGTTCGCGCAGGAAGCGTTCAAAATAGTAGAGGCACAGATAGTTTTCCCGTCCCTTGAGGAAAGCGGCTTTGAAGGCCGACCCCAAATGACGGCGAATGAAAGGAATATCTTTATAAAAAATTTGTTCTTGCAGATTCTTGGTCCCCGTGGAAACCACGGTTTTTTTCCTGCTAAGCAAGGCCGGGATTAAATAGGCCAAGGTCTTACCCGTACCGGTTCCGGCTTCAATAATAGCGACGTCTGAAGTTTCAAAAGCTCTGGCCACATCCCGTGCCATGACCAGTTGCCCCGGTCGACTTTCATAATCCGGCCAGGCGCGGGCCAAACGACCATTGGGCTCCAGGATTTCAGTGATGGCTCTGACCAATGAGTTTGAGGTGCTGATCGTCATAATTCCTTGTCGTCGAAATCGGATTTGAGGAAATCGTCGCCGCCGGCCGGAGGCGCTTCGGAAAGCCCGGTTCCGACAGTGCCGGCCTTGTAACAAATGGATGCGGAGCCGTTGTTCACCAGGGTCGCGTCCGGCGGCACCGGAAAATCGCGGACCGGTTTACCTTTTAATACGGCCTCCATATAATATGCAAATATTGGCGCCGCCGCTTTACCGCCGCTCTCTCCTACTCCCATGGGCTTCATTTCATCCAACCCGACCCAGACGCCGGTTACGTATTCCGGAGTGAAACCGATAAACCACGCGTCGGCCAAGTCGTTGGTCGTGCCGGTCTTTCCGCCGCAAGGCCGGCCCACGGTCCGAACCCGGGTCCCGGTTCCCTGGTTGACCACGCCCAAGAGCATATATGTCAGGACGCAGGCCGTCCCGGAACTGATGGCTTTGATCCGGCGCGGCCGGAACTCTTCCACCAATTGTCCATCGCGATCCTCGATACGAGTGATAAACATCGGTTCCACTCTCTCGCCCATGTTGGGAAAAGTGGAAAACGCCGTGACCATTTCCGCCAGGGAAACGCCGTTGGCGCCTAAGGCCATGGCCAAGCTTTCCGGCATCGGCGAAGTAATGCCCAGGTTCCTGGCGGTTTCGATCACGGCTTTGAAACCGACCCGATGAAGAAGCTTGACGGCCATGACATTGCGTGACTGGACGAGACCGGTATAGAGGTCCGTGGGACCATAAAATTTATGATCGAAGTTGGTTGGTTTCCATTTTTGCCGGCTTCCTAGATCGTCATAGACAACAGGCTCGTCACTGATGATCGATCCGGGCGTATAGCCGTTATCCATGGCCGCGGTGTAAATAATCGGCCTGAGCGCGGAGCCGGGGTGTCCTCGGGACTGGGTGGTCCGGTTGAATTGTGATTCTTTAAAATCCCGGCCGCCGACCATGGACTTGACGGCCCCATCCCGTAGGTCCAGGCTCATCAGCGCGCCTTGGACCAGCGGGTGTTGTTCCAGAGAAAAGAGCCAGGTCCCGGCTTCCTGGCCGTGATCCAGGGCCTGGACATAAACCACGTCACCCGGGGCCAGTATCTTTTGGATCGGTTGACCACGCGTCAACACCCAGTTCGTCTCTTTCTTGTTAATGGTTCCCTGAGATCGCCCCACATGGACCTTGACCGCGCCGGTCTTGACATCAACGGCCGAGACGACCGCGTCGATCACCCGGCCTTTGAGCAAAGGTTCATCCAACAATTCGTTCTCTTGCTTTTTCAAAAAAGCTTCGACCTGATCCGGGGAGAGTTTTTTACTAGGCCCTCGGTATTCCCGGCGTTTGGCAAACTCCAACAGACCCTTTTCCACGGCGTTTTCCGCCGCGATCTGTTGTTCGATATTCACCGTGGTGCGGACTCGAAATCCATCGGAATACAATCGCTCTTCGCCGAATTTATCTTCCAAGTATCGGCGCACATGCTCCGCGAAATATGGAGCCTGGCTCAAGGTGACGTTGGGTCGTTCCCGGAACTGGAGTTTCTCGGCCTTGGCTGTTTCCGCCTGTTCCTTGCTGATATAACCGTTTTCCAGCAAACGGCTGATGGCATAAACTTGGCGCCGTCTGGCTTCATCCGGATGATTGAAGGGAGAATAACGGCTGGGA
>JADFXS010000048.1:0-3234 GCA_015233515.1 Deltaproteobacteria bacterium
AAAGGCCGACCTGCTTGAAATCAGGGCTATCGCGGAAAAAATAATCAGCGCGGCGGATGGGTATTTCAACACTTTCAAACAAACGGTCATGGCTACGCAACGGGCTGGACTAGATGAAAACTTGGGCTTCCAAGGGGATTTCCGTCAAGCGGCCCATCAATTGGAGCAAGAACTGAATCAACATGAAGTCGACGATCTACTACAACAGTTTCTCCTCATGCGCCAGTATGAAAAAGATTATGTTATCACGGGTGCGGAGAATCATATAAACCTTTTCCAGAAATCCTTGGATGATTTTAAAGCTCTTCTGGAAAAGAGCAAGTGCAGCCCCAAGGCTAAGGGATATATAAAAGGCGCTCTTTCCAGTTATACGGAAATATGGGGCCCGGTGACCAGCGCCAGGATGGAAGAAAGCGCCAGAAAGCAAGCCGCTGACAAAGCAAATAAATTTTCTAACGACCTGAGAAAATCATTGGAGGATATCCGGATTGATCAGGCGAAAGAAATGCTCCTTGATTTACGTAAAAACGAAAAAGACTACTTGCTTCGTCGAGATCAAGCCTCACTAGACAATACACATAAAGCGATCGACACCCTCCAGGTCGCGATAACAAATTCGAGCATTTTGGAAGAATTCCGGCCATCGATCACTCTGCATCTGAAAACTTATCAGGAGAAATTCGACGCCTTGGCCAGGGTGGATAAAGAAGTGGCGGCTCTGATAGAGGCCATGCGCGAAGCTGTCCATCAGATAGAGCCGGAAACTTTGAAGATTAAAAAAATCAGCCAGGAAGCGATGGCGGCGAAATCCAAAGAGACGACTGAAAGTTCCGAGAAGATGAGCCTGACGGCTTTGATCATCGGTCTTATCGGGTTTGTACTGTCCATTGGCCTGGGTTGGTTCATCGCCTCGGACGTCAACAAGACCCTCGGCAAAGATCCGAGAGAACTCGCCGAAATTTTTAAAAGCGTGGCCATCGGAGATCTGGAAATACCCTTCGATAAAAATAATATAAAGGGGATTTACGCCGATGTCGAGCTCATGGTGCGCGCCCTCCAAGAAAAGGCTTCGATAGCTCAAACCATCGCATCCGGCGACCTGAGTAAAGATGTAACGTTGTCCTCGGATAAAGATACTTTGGGCCGGGCCATGGCGACTATGGTGGCCAGTCTGAGACAATCGGTGGAAGTATTAACGATTGTCTCCCAGGGCGATCTCACGGCCCAGGTTCATGTCCGTTCCAAGGAAGACACTCTGGCCCTGGCCCTCAAAGATATGCTGACCAGCTTGAGGCAATCGGTGGAAGTGCTTTCGGCGGTCTCCCAAGGCGATCTCACCGTTAAGGTCAACGTCCGTTCGGACAAAGATACTCTCGCCTTGGCTCTGGAAAATATGGTGACCGGTCTCCGGGAATCCGTGGAAGTGCTTTCGGCGGTCTCCCAAGGCGACCTCACCGCTAAAGTCAACATCCGTTCGAACAAAGATACTCTGGCCCTGGCTCTGGAAAACATGGTGACCAGTCTTCGGGAATCGGTGGAAGTGCTTTCCACGGTCTCCCAAGGCGACCTCACCGTTAAAGTCAACATCCGTTCGAACAAAGATACTTTAGCCCTGGCTCTGGAGAACATGGTGACCAGTCTTAGAGAATCGGTGGAAACTTTGTCGGCCGTTTCCCAAGGCGACCTCACCGTCAAAGTCAATGTCCGTTCGGATCATGACTCCCTGGCTTTGGCTCTCGAGGCCATGGTGGCCAAAATCAAAGAGGTGGTGGCTAACGTGAAGGCCGCCGCGAATAACGTAACCTCCGGTAGTCAGCAACTCTCCGCCAGCTCCCAGCAGCTATCCCAGGGAGCCACGGAACAAGCCGCGGCCGCTGAAGAAACTTCCTCTTCCATGGAGGAAATGGGCGCCAGCATCGCCCAAAACTCGGATAACGCTCAACAGACGGAAAAAATCGCCATCAAGGCCGCCGAAGATGCCAAAGAAAGCGGCCGAGTCGTGGCCGGCACCGTGGGCGCCATGAAATCCATCGCGGAAAAGATATCCATTATCGAAGAAATCGCCCGACAGACGGACCTTTTGGCTCTTAACGCGGCCATAGAAGCCGCCCGTGCCGGAGAACACGGCAAAGGGTTTGCGGTTGTGGCCTCGGAAGTCCGCAAACTGGCGGAACGCAGCCAAAGCGCCGCGGCGGAAATCAAAAAACTTTCCGCGTCCAGCGTCCAAGTGGCCGAGCAGGCCGGGACACTCTTGACCAAGCTTGTTCCGGACATTCAACACACCGCGCAACTAGTCCAGGAAATCAGCGCGTCCAGCGCCGAACAAAATTCCGGAATCCAACAGATCAATTCCGCGCTCCAGCAACTTGATCAAGTGATCCAGGCCAACGCCGCCTCGGCGGAAGAAATGGCGGCCACTTCTGAAGAGCTGACCAGCCAGGCGGAAATGCTTTCCCAGAGCATCGCCTTTTTTAAAGCCGGCGATGAAGAAAGAGGTCTATCTCCCCAAACCCCGCCTGCTCGCAAAGCATCATGGATCGGCCTGGACTTTACCAAACCCAAGATGTCTCCTAAGGTCAAAGCCAAGCCGCGCCAAGCTCTACCTGGCGCAAACGCCCCGGCCAAACCTAGTGGAGCGGCGTTGAAACTGAACCAGCCGGAAAAAGGCGACGAACTGGATGGGGAATTCGAAAACTACTGAGAAACCGACAAGAATGGAAAACCCGGCCAGGCGCCGGGTTTTCTGCATTTTAACTTTTTCCGGAGACAAATGATAAAATAAATATTATATTATATCAGTCAAGATATACTATTTTCATTCGAAAATAGATTACTGAGTAACCACTGGTCAGCACGATGCGTTTGGTTCGCTCCGGATGCCTTACCATGATCACCGGGTGACCACGGTGGTTGTCATTCAAACCGAAATCCAAAATTAGGGGAGAAAACAGATGAATCGCGTGATGTTAGTATCAATGGCGGCATTACTTTTTTTAGTTTCCGCCTGGGGATTTGCCGCGGACCCGCAGATCACGGAGTCCTATGGTCAAGGCTCCGATCACTTTTCCGTGGCTACCGGTTCCCCTGGGGAGTTGGGCTTGGTAAAGGTTCTCGCCCAAGCCTTCACGGCTAAAACACCGGCCGTACTGAACTGGGTCAAGGCCGGCACCGGCGAATCAATGAAATTTCTTAAGGAAAAACAAGTCGATATGGTTATGGTTCATGCACCCGAGG
>JADFXS010000048.1:3317-15373 GCA_015233515.1 Deltaproteobacteria bacterium
GGCTAAAATTTCTGAAGCCAAAAGCGCCGTGGACGCCTATTCCAGAATATTCAATGCCAAAGCCAAATTTTTTTCCCGAGGAGATAATTCCGGCACCCACCAAAAAGAAGTATCTCTCTGGAAAAAAGCCGGACTGGATCCATCCGGGGATTGGTATATCATAACCAAGGATTTCATGTTGGCCACCTTGAAACGAGCCGACGCGGAACAAGGTTATTTCATGACGGATAGTTCCACTTGGATTCAACTTCGGAATCAACTTCCCAAGCTTAAAATACTGTTTAAGGGCGATAAATTTTTAATCAATACTTACCATACGTTATGCCAACCGGCCGGCGCCACCCCCGGACAAGCCGCCGCTGCGGGTTTCATTGATTTTCTAGCTTCTCCGGAAGCTCAAAAGATCATTCGGGAGTACGGCCGGCAGGAATACGGCGAAGGGTTATATAACGACGCTGATTATGCCAAAAAATTTGACGAATAAACCAATGGAGGTTGAAACGATGTTCAAACGTAAGGCGCTTATTGTAATTTTTGTATTATGTTCTGCATTTATAGGATTGTTTTCTCTGGCAGACGGAGCCGATCAATCTTTGATGATGGCCACGACCACCTCCACCGAAGATACGGGTCTCTTGAATTATTTGGCGCCGGAGTTCAAAAAAGACACCGGGATCGAATTACGCTGGACATCCACCGGAACCGGTAAAGCTCTAGAACTCGGCAAAAACTGTGACGTGGATGTCGTTTTGGTCCATGCGCCGGAGGCGGAAAAAAAGTTTGTCACCGAGGGGTTCGGAGTCAATCGTCAAGAAGTCATGTATAACGATTTTGTCATTATGGGCCCCAAAGATGATCCCGCCAAGATCAAAGGAAAAACCACCACCCAGGCTTTGGAAACCATAGCTAAGGAAAAAGCCGTGTTTGTGAGTCGTGGCGACAAATCCGGTACTCATCAAGCGGAATTGAATTTGTGGAAAACCGCCAAATTACCCGTTCCGGACAAGGAATCCTGGTACGTTCAAGCCGGACAGGGGATGCTGCAGACCATCATGATGGCTTCGGAAAAGAAAGGTTACACTTTGGCTGATCGGGGAACCTTTATAAAGTATGAAGCTGATCAGAAAGGCAACCCGCCCTTGGTCATTTTAGTCGAAAAGGATCAAGCTCTTTTCAATCAGTATGGGGTCATCCCCGTCAATCCGGAAAAATGCCCGAAAGTGAAAAAAGACTTGGCTGATAAATTCGCTGCTTGGCTGACTTCCGATAAAGGTCAAAAATTGATTGGCGAATTCAAACTCCTGGGTAAAGCATTATTCACGCCGAACGCCAAAAAGAAATAAGCCACGGATTATCATTGAACGCATCGTGGGCGTTCAGCCGCAAAGGCTTCTGGTTGAACATACGGACGAGCGCATTCCCCGCGGCATGCTACGGGGGATCAGCTCGTCCGCGTGTTCTAAAGAACCTAAAAAACCATAATTATGAGAATGAGGTCACGATTTGAAATAATATTCCGTTAGTTTGCGACTCAACGGTGGATTTGGGGTATCTAGATTATTGTATTTTAGCGAATATATTGATAATATTATGGAGTAGCCGCTAAATTCCAATCCTTGGCGGTCAGTGGCGAAAACCGGCTTCCGCCTGGAGAAATAAATGGACCTGGCATCGTTATTCGGAATTTTAGCTGGATTTGCGTTGATAATATCCGCCATCGTTATGGGCGGCAGTGTCCGGCTTTTCTTCGATCTCCCGGCTTTTATGATGGTTTTCGGTGGAACCGTGGCGGCGACCTTTTTGACTTTTCCATTTAAAGAAGTGGCGGCGGCTTTCAAGGCGGCTTATTACGTTTTTTCCGAGGCCGGGGATGACCCTAATGACACGGTGGAAACCATGATTCAACTATGTAGCCTCAGCCGGCGCAAAGGATTGGTGCAATTGAGTCATATCCACAGCAAATCGCCTTTTCTGATGAAAGCGGCCAACTTGATTGCTGATGGCTCTCCCGAGGCGGAGATCAAGTCGGCCCTGAGGATTGAAATCGAGGCCTTAAAAAGCCGCCATCTAGTGGTGCAGGAAATCTTCAAAAAAATGGCTATGTATGCTCCGGCCTTTGGTATGGTCGGGACCTTGATCGGCCTGGTCCAGATGCTGAGTCAACTTAATGACCCGGCCAAAATCGGCCATAATATGGCGGTGGCCCTTTTAGCCACTTTTTATGGCGCCACTTTGGCCAATCTCATTTTCATGCCCATCGCCGGCAAGCTGAAAGCGCGAACCATGCTTGAAGTGATTAACCTCGAAATTATGTTCGGCGGGGCGATTTCGATATTAAAAAACAATAACCCCTTGGTGGTTTACGAAACCCTTTCTTCGTATATCCCGGCTCGAAAGCGGCGCCCCATGAGAAGGGCCGGCTCTATTAAAGATAACGAAACCGAGTAAAGGCAAGCACATGGATGACGAGCATTACTCTTATTTAGAGATGTTTGACGATGAGGGTCAGCAGCCCTGGCTGATCACTTTCGCCGATATGGTCAGTCTGCTGATGTCCATGTTTGTATTGCTTTATTCCCTCTCCTCTCTAAACGAAAAAAAATTCCATGACGTCATGGTTTCGGTTCAACAAAGTTTAGTGGGAATGGTAAAAGATTCTCAGTCAGGCCCTCCAATCAAGACCGGCGAAAGCGTGGCGGAACCGGATCAGACTGAAAAGCCCGTTCAACGTCCGGCGCCGGATCACACCAAGCTTTTGGACGACCTCAAGGAATTTGTGAATACAAAAGAAACCGGGCAACCCATATCTATTTCCGTGGATGGCGCCAATGTCATCCTCAGAGTGGAGGGTCAGGCCTTGTTTGCCTCCGGGGAAGCAAAATTGGACCCCCAAGCCTTACCCGTATTGGATGAAATTATTAAAACCATTAAAAACAATCCCTTATATCGAGTCAACATCAAAGGCCATACCGACAATATCCCGATCTCCACGCCGCAAATCCCCTCCAATTGGGAATTATCAGCCATTCGTTCCACTACGGTCTTGCGTTATTTGCTCTCGAAAGGGGTTTCCCCTAACCGCTTGACAGCCACCGGTTATGCCGACCTGTTACCCGTGGCCCCCAACGACACCCTGGAAAACCGGGCAAAAAACAGGAGGGTGGAATTTGTTTTGGAAAAAGAAGAAAAAAACTGAACTGAAAAAATTATTAATTTTTGATGATAATGATTCTCGGGAAGTATTTCGGGTCAGGCCCCCCGCAAGTGAACCGGTCTCGATAAAAATCGGCCCCATGACGACGATTATCCACGAGATCAGCGCAAGCGGACTATCCTGCCCCTTCAGTTCGGCAAAGATTGGAGAACAATGGCCGGTATCCTTCCGTTTACCTGGGGAAACCGTCGACATTCAGGGTGTCGTGGAAATCGTCAGCCTCAGCGCGCAAAACGACATCCGTGGTTGCCGGTTTCTGGACTTGAAACCAGAAATGACCGAAGCAATTCATCATTATGTTTTACGAGTTCAAAAATGGGAAATTCAGCATAGAAAAACCGGTCGATTATTGCCATGAGTCTGGCAAGAACCAATTATTTTTCCACGAAACAAGCATCAACCTAACCGGCTTTGATCTTCTCGATACGCCCATCCCCACACGACTTATCTTGTCGCTTTAAAGGTTCGGCTCTGGACAGCTTCAGATAAAGCTCTAAGTGCTTCTTCGCAATCAGCGGCGACTTTGCGTTTTCGTCCCAAGGAAATCAGCAGTGATTCAACGTTGCTATTTTTTCGAGATAAACGAATAATTTCTTTATTTATTTTTTGAAATTCCTCATAGGCGGTCTTAACTGCGTAAAAATTTGCTTGTTCGCTAGGACTGATCAAGGGAGATAAGTTGTCCAAAGCGGCCTTGCTCCGGCCATCGGCGGTTTTCATCTCAGTTTCAATTTCATCCATTCTTTCGCTACGTGACTCAGCGATATGAGGCGCCTGAAGCGTATGGATCGTGAGGGCGGCCATGAGCATCTGCCAGGCAAAAAAACGAATTTGATGAATTTGCGTGTTAGCCGCTTCGTTGTTGATGATTTTATTGATGGTATCTTCCATGACCTTAAGCGAATTCCTGGCCGAACCGAATGACAAATTTGAAGCTTTTATATTGGTATTCTGCACGGCCAGATCAAGCAACACTCGATCAATTTCTCGGAATGTCAACCAACATTCGGTGAATTCTCGAAAAAATTCAAGTTCTTGCGATGTTCCCCCCGATTGCAGGAGCGAATCTAATTCAAGACGCGATTTTTCCAGGGAACTGGAATGACGGCGAGTCTGATCGGCAAAGGTTTGTGATGCCTCGTCCGTATCAGCCAGAACAGCGCTTTTCTCCGCTTTGACCGCCGCATTTAAATCAATGCGCATCGAGGAGACCAATTGTCCCGTCTTGATAGTATCATGAAAACGATTTGAAAGCCTGAACCCGAAGTCCGGAAAATAAGCACGGAAAATCCCAGAGAATAACACTAGAATAATGACCAGGCCCGCCAGCAGCACTAAAACAATCTTTATATAAGTACTGGTATTCCAGTTCATTTAATCTTCCCTCCTTGTTCATAAGCCTAGCTAAAACTGCGTGGACGATGCATTATCAACGACGCTGTATACGGTTCACCGCATGCGGAAAAATCCGGTCAATTGAAGCTCCCCGCGGCTGGCTACGGGGAATGCGTTCGCCTGGATTTTCAGGTCCTGATCGTCCCTTATACTCGTACCGGGAGAATCATGAAGGGAATCCCCTCGTTGAAAAGAGCGCGCTGTAGGCTGAATGTCACATAATTGTGCAACAACCTGATAATAATGGAATCATTTTTAAAAACCAACTGACCACCGACAAAAAATGCGCGCGGGTAGCGTTTTATTATATCCGGCGCCAAGTTGACAACTTCTTGAATCACATCCGTGCCCACCGCAATGTGCGCTTCGGCATAATAACCATATTTGCCGACCAAATCCACGTACTTCTGGAGGTCCTTGTTGATGTCGGCTTTAAGCCGATCGATATCTTCCGGCCCCTTGAAGACCCCGGCATCAACCACCGCCACTTGCAGAAAAATTAAATTTTGAATGTCCCGATGGAAAAGGCGATGTAAGTGCATCAAGGTATGTAATCCTAACCCGCTGTATCCGTTCACTAATATTACCGCTGTCTGGCCACGCGCCGAAAACGGCCTAGGCTCGATGGGAAGCGAACCTAGCGGGGGGAGAGGTGTTTTCTGAGTGCTTTCCACCAGAACATCCAATTTTTTCAAAAGCTTACCGGTATATCGATAATGACGCCTTATCATGATGGCTGAAACGACCAAGGTCATAGTAACCAAAACCGTTACCCACCCTCCTTCATCGAATTTAACCACGACTACGGATATCAGGATAAAGGAAGTCAAAATCAACCCCAGCCCGTTGACCAGTAATTTCTTCTTCCAATGGGCCACTCGACCGCGAAATTGCCACCAGTGCCTGACCATTCCCAACTGGGAAAGAACAAAAGTGATAAAGACGTTGATGCTGTATAAAACGATAAGAACATCCACTCGACCACTAGTTATGATCATGAGCAAGAGGGCTGAGCCGCCCATCAGGAGGATGCCGTTTTGAGTCACCAGGCGATCGCTCAAGAGCGCAAATCTCGCTGGAACCCAACGATCCAAAGCCATATTGGCCAAAACCCTGGGGCCATCCAGAAAACCGGCTTGCGCGGCCACGAAAAGCAGCAGCGCTTCGGACACCAGGGTGACCAGAACAAAACCATATCCCCAAGTTCCGGACCAGGCGGCGGTGATGTTTTCAAAAAGGACGGCATTAATGGTTTTACCCGGCTTATTGACCACATCGAATAGAATATAATTCAGCATCAGCCCGACCACGGTAACCGCCAAGGAGACCGCCATATAAGTCATGGTACGCCGGCCGGTTTTTGTCTTGGGTTCCCTGAGGATGGGCAAACCGTTACTGACCGCCTCGATGCCGGTATAAGTTCCGGCGCCCATACTGTAAGCCTTGAGCAAAAGTGCGATCATGCCCCATAACCCGAGTTGCGAATTGGCTTTTTGGACATCGGCGGCGATTTGAGCCGTAACCGTGGGTAATTCCATTAAGTGATATATTATCCCATAACAGATGGCAAAGGCATGAGTCAGGACAAAGATCATGAATACCGGAACTAACGGAATGACGGATTCTTTAACGCCCCGCATGTTCAACCAAGTCAGAAGAACAACGCCGAAAATTGCGAATTCTATTCGGTAATTGAACCACTGCGTCGGTAAAAAGGAGAAAACCGCATCCGCTCCGGCGGCAATGGACAAAGTGATGGTTAATACATAATCGATCAGGAGCGCGCAGCCGGAAACCATGCCCACGGTCGGGGAAAGCAAACGGCTGGCCACGATGTAACCGCCGCCGCCGCTGGGAAAAAGTTCAATGATCTGAGAGTAGCTGGAAGCGATGATAAAAATAGTCACCGCCGTGCCCAAGCCGACGAAAACCGCCAGGAAACTATGTTCCCCCAGGGTTAGAAAAGCTTCGGGCGGGCCATAACACGAAGAGGAAAGCCCATCGGCCCCCAGTCCGACCCAGGCAAAAAAAGCGATTAATGACAATCGGTGAAATATGGAAGAATCGGAAACATCCAAATGTTTTCCAAAGACAATCCTTTTTATCCGCTGCCCGAAAGGCTCCGGCTGCACAGACATAATCTGGTCCTTTTTTAAGTTAAATTAAATATTAAGGAGGATTAGGGCTGCTTTTTCCTGGACGGGATAGTCTTGGGCCGATAACAATATCAGATCATGGCGCGGCAAAAAGCTAGGCGAATCCTCCGGAAATTACCAGTGAGGAACGACCTCCGGTAAATCCGGGAGGGGTCCTCTCGACGCCGACGAGGTTAGCTGACGGGCTCGGACCGAGAAGTTGTCCTACGCCATACTGGCGATGCGCCCCAAAGTTGGGTCCCCCGTTCCCTCTCGAGAGGGATTTGGCGTTTAATTTGAAATGTAGATTATCGCTAAACTAACGCCAAGTCAAGTTCGCGCGCCTACCCAAATTCACCACTTACGCGCCCTATACGCGATTTGATGGCGGTTTCAGGCTTTCCCACCTCATCCAGTTCGTAGAGTAAGGCGCATAAATCCGAACGACCAGACTCGACCGGTTAGCGTTTTTTACCGAATCCTAATCCGTTTTCGCGGATTTATATAATTTGTGAATCAATTCCTTGGCTTTCTCCTCTCCCACGAGTTCCACTAATTCGTCATAAAGTAGTGAAAAGTCAACGAAAAATTTTACTTCTTCACCATTGATGATCATCTGAGCCGCCATGCGGGCCGCTTCGAGGTGACCGGCATCGGAATACCGCTCTTCTTCTAGTGAAACCATCGCAGGCCTCCTGGTTTTTTGGCTAGCCGGGGTTGGCGCGTATCAGGTCGCTCCAAGCCCACGGCGTCTTTAGAAGCGCTCAACCCCACGGATCGCGAGTTACGGCGCCAAGAAATATGCGCTTACTGTCATTTCGACCGGAGGGAGAAATCTCCATTGTTTTCAAGGAAGGTCTTTTGGCCTTAGAGATTTCTCTTCGCGGCTTACGCCGCTCAACGAAATGACACCATATGCTCCGTTGGGTGGAAGTCTGAGCAATTTGAACCGACCCCGCCGAGGGGCTGTTTCTTGGAAGCTCCCCGCAGCGAACCGCGGGGAATACGCTTGCTTCCATGTTCAGACGCCAAATCTTCCGGTTTGGTAGAATTCCTCATGCGGGCGCCTCTTCAGAATCAACCTTTCGCCTATAATCACTATTCGATCCGAAAAAGGTTCTAGATCGAATAATTCATGGCCATGGTCTTGACTTCCCGTTCAAAGATAACTTCCATTTTCTGTTGGTTCAAAATTTTGACCACAAAACCCAGGCCGAACTTGGAATGGGTCAGGGTTTCGCCTTCTTTATAAGCTTCAGACATCCGGTACGGGCGCGGTTCGGTTTGTTCACCAAACGCGGTTTTAAGCTCCAACCATCGAGACAGTATCGGGGGGCCGCCTTCCGGGGCCGGCACGCGACGGTTGTCTTTGGTGACTCTTTTCGGTGACGACGTTACAGTTTTTTTTGCCCCTGGCGGCGGCCTGAAGTTGTGCTGACTGTCGCAAGTCAGACATATCACACGTTTGATCACCCCATCCAACATGGCCACGACTCGGTGGTTGGTCACTAATTTGCACTTTGTGCAGTAACCATCGATCTCCGAGGAGGGGTGGATTTCATTTTTCGTTCTTATCATTCAGTTTCTCCCTAAACCATTTCCCTGAATATAATAATACTAGGGATCAATTCCTCAAGCTATGAATCGGGGCGGGAATACGTCCGCCGAGACTGATAAATCTTTCAGCTTCAGGTAAGTCTTGTACCGACATTACCGTAGCCTCTCCCAATAATCCGCCGAAATAGACTTTATCGCCGGCCTTTTTCCCAGGGGCGGGAATAAGACGGACAGCGGTGGTTTTGTGGTTGACCACGCCGATGGACATTTCATCGGCGATGATGGCGGCGATGGTCGCCGCGGAAGTGTCGCCGGGGATAGGGACCATGTCCAGCCCCACAGAGCAGACGGAAGTCATGGCTTCCAGTTTGTCCAAAGACAGGAATCCATCTCGAACCGCTCCGGCTATTCCCAGATCTTCACTCACCGGTATAAAGGCTCCGGATAATCCGCCGACTTGGGAACTGGCAAATGACCCGCCCTTTTTAACGGCATCGTTCAGCAGGGCTAGAATGGCGGTTGAGCCAGGGGCGCCGATGGCCTTCAGTCCTAAACTTTGAAAGATCTCTCCCACGCTGTCCCCCACTTGAGGTGAAGGGGCCAGGGATAAATCCACCACTCCGAATGTGACTCCCAATCTGGCGGCGACTTCCCGGCCAATTATTTCTCCAACTCGAGTGACTTTGAATGCAGTATTTTTGATAACTTCGGATAACTCCCTCAAGTCGGGTCTAGGCGTTGAAGACATGGCCCGGTCGATGGCTTTTTTTACCACGCCCGGGCCGCTGACCCCGACGTTGATCACCGCATCCGGTTCACCGACGCCTAAATAAGCCCCGGCCATAAAAGGGATGTCCTGAGGTATGTTGGCGAACACGACCAGTTTGGCGCAGGCCAGTCCGTCTCGGTCCGCGGAGTACCGGGAAGCCTCTTTTATAGTCTGGCCCATGAGATATACCGCATCCATGTTGATCCCGGCCTGGGAGGAGGCGACATTCACCGAGGCGCAAACCCGTTCCGTTTCAGCCAATCCTTGGGGAATGGCCGCGATGACCGCGGCGTCACCATGCGCCACGCCTTTTTCCACCAGCGCTCCGAAACCACCGACAAAATCCACGCCGACTTCTCGACCAGCCCGGTCGAGAAGTTTTGCGGCCTTAACCATCTCATCCGGGCTAAACGGAGCGGCAACCACTCCAAGGGGGCTGACCGCGATACGCTTATTCACCACCGGAATTCCGTATTTATCGCTGACATCTTCACAAGACCGGACCAGATTTTCAGCCAAACGGGTGATTTTGTGAAACACTTTGGCGGTAAATCTATTGAAATCGTCACTGGCGCAGTCAAAAAGACTGATCCCTAAAGTGACGGCCCGCACATCCAAGTGCTCATTCTTAAGCATCTCCCATGTACTGATTACTTCACGGTCCGTTAACATGTTATATCTCCGCTCTATGGTTGATATTGATCATTTGCGGTAGAGAATGCGGAATTCATATCCGAAATTCCCGTTCTACCCAATTTTCTCCGGTTGCGTCCGGGTAGCTCTAATTCCTCGCGGTCACACTCGATGTATGGCTTCGAAAATATCTCGATGCTGGACGCTTAAATCCAGTCCTAATTCTTCGGCCTTCCATTTGACGGCTTCCCGGAAAGCCGTCCGATGTACGGTTTTGGGAACCGCGACCTCAAAAACAATGACGACCTGGGAGGGGTCCTCTTTCTGAGTTATGGCTTTCAAGTTCTCGATGTTGACTTCGAAACCGGCGATCACCGCGGAAATGTTAGGGATAATACCTAAACGATCCTGACCGCTCAAAGTAATGACATACGGTTCCGCTTCCGGAGCGGACCCTGACATCCCCTCCTTGAACTCCTTGACCGCGGCGATAATGCCTGATTGACTCAAGTCCTCGGTCAGGGCGGCTTCCAGTGATGCTTTGCCCAGGCCTTCCGGCATCGAAGCAATGAAAATCCCGGCAAATTCCGATTGAAGAATAGTCTGGCTTACTTCTAAAATATTACATGACTGTTCGGCCAGGATTTTAGATACTCGATGGACTATTCCCGGTCGATCCTCGCCCAGGACGGAAATGACAACTTTATTCATATGCCTGCCTCAAAAAAACCAATTCCCCGATGATGGGTTAAGCCCGGTTAACATCCCATGCCTTTACAGTTTGAAAACATTACCAATTTAAATTTTCGACCATGGCAACCGGCCCCTCGTCTTTCAAACCGCAATATCTTTCCCGCGGTCAACCTGTTTATGGCTGACAAGTCAAACGCCGGGAAAGTCCTCTATATTATATGAAACTCTTCTTTCAGGCAAATATTTTGACCAAGACCAGATTCACGGCCAACGCCGGCAGAAAATTCATGATCTTGATATTTTTAATATCCAACAAGTTGATGCCTATACCCAAGAGCAAGAGTCCACCCACCGCGGTCAGTTCGTTGATCAAGATCGGGGAAAAAAAACCTTGAAATAGACCGGCCAACACGGTCAACCCGACCTGGTAAATAAAGAGCGGCACCACGGATAAAAGGACCCCGACTCCATAAGTGGATGCCAAGGCCAGGGAGGTGAAACCGTCTAAAAGGGCCTTGGTCAATAAAACAGAGTGATCACCTCGCAAACCCTCGTCAAAAGCGCCGACCACGGTCATGGATCCCGCACAAAAAATCAAAAATCCCGTGACTAAACCTTCGGTTATGAGTGTGCTCCGACTGTGGAGCTTTTTTTTCACCAGATCGCCTAAACGGTTGGTGAGGTCCTCCAAGTGACAAAGTTCCCCGATAATCCCGCCGATCAAGATGCTAAAAATCAAGAGTAACGGTTGTTGAACCTTCAAAGCCATTTGAATGCCCAGAAGGAGAACCGCTAAACCTAGCCCTTGAAAGACTATGTTGCGGACATTATCCGGAAATCGTCGTCCCAGGGCCATGCCCACTGCGCTACCGATAATAACGGTCAGAACGTTAGCTATGGTACCCCAAGGAATCATTTTTCACCTTCCAACATATCATAATAAGGATAAAAAGAACAGAGTCGCCTTTGTTGATGAATGAAGAACAGTTATATTCCGGTTGCAGCAGTTGTTTTCCAATTTAAAAATTAACCTTAAAAAAAACGCTAAACTTCGAATCTAGACCTTGCCGTGATCCTCTATGACCCTGATTCGACCATTGACCAACACCGGTTGATGTTTACGAAAGCCTTCACACTTGGTCAAGGATAATTTCCCATAACAGTCTAATTATCGATAGTTGAATTTTTGTGTGCTGACCCTCGACATGTCTTCCCACAGCGAACCGCGGGGAACCCTCGCCATGTAAGAAATGAAAACGTTATTTTTTTCTCGCTAATCCCTCGGCACGCTACGGGGAATGCGCTCGCCTGCATGTTCGATAAAATGAGAATACAACTTCGGCTCGCCTCTTTGAGTAAACATGAGGACTAGATTAGCGAAAAATTCTTATTTGATACCGGATTACGTTTAATCTGCAAAAAGGAACACTCTTTGGGCTGACTAAATTAAAGTCTTACAAAGCGAACCGCATGAAATATCCGCTATATAAGAAAGGAAAGTGTTTTGGTTTTTGCGAATTAGCCCTGCGGGTCAGCCGCGGGGAATGTCCTCGCCAGGATGTTGAAGCTCCCGGCGGCGATCAATTCACCGCGGGGTCAATAAAAAGCCTTGACAGGTTTCTCGTTGTCCCTTATCTTTTTCATGAAAATTATTTTCTCA
>JADFXS010000503.1:0-523 GCA_015233515.1 Deltaproteobacteria bacterium
ATAATCGAGTCTATCGATAATCCCTTGAAAGTCAAAACCATCGCCGCCATCAAATACCGCGCCAGGGCCATGATGGGCAGATGCCAGGGCGGCTTTTGTCTGCCTGTAATTGTCAGGATTCTCGAGGAAAATTTCGGTTATCGTCCCGAGGATTATTTACTCTATAGCAGACGTTCGCCGTTGTTTACGGGATACGTGCGCGAAAGAAAGAATGGTCATGACTGAACTCCAACGCGATATCGTGATTATAGGCGGCGGCCCGGCCGGCCTGGCCGCGGCGGTCGCGGCTCGGCAAAAGGGTTGCCGGGATATATTGTTGATCGAAAGAGCCAGGCATTTGGGCGGCATCCTCAACCAGTGCATCCATGACGGCTTCGGGCTGCATCGGTTCGACGAACCCCTGAGCGGACCGGAGTACGCCCAGAGATATATAGATGAATTCAAGTCGCTCGGGATCGAGGCCATGCTAGATAGCATAGTGCTGTCCATGGATGCCAACCGGACCCTGGTGGTCAGCTCACCG
>JADFXS010000503.1:561-2707 GCA_015233515.1 Deltaproteobacteria bacterium
CCATCAGCTGCCGGGCAAGGGCGGCCGGCGTCATCGGTCTTCCGGGACGGCGGCCGGCGGGAATCTATACGGCCGGCGCTGCCCAGAATTTCCTCAATATGCAAAATATCATGGTCGGACGCAAGATCGTGATACTCGGCTCCGGAGACATCGGGCTGATAATGGCCAGACGGCTGACCCTGGAAGGGGCCAAAGTCGAAGGCGTCTTCGAGATCATGCCCTATGCCAATGGGCTGGCCAGGAATATTCGGCAATGTCTAGACGATTATCAAATCCCCCTGCGGCTTCGTTCGTCGGTGATCGATGTCCATGGACGGGAACGCCTCGAAGGCGTCACCGTGGCCGACATGGATTCGACCATGAACCCCCTGGCCGGAACCCAGCGCTTCGTCCCCTGCGACACCTTGCTGCTTTCGGTGGGTTTGATTCCGGAAAACGAGCTTTCGCGCGGCGCTGGAGTTCATATGGCGGCCAAAACCGGCGGCGCCCTGGTGAACGACGCCTTGATGACCAGCGTCGAAGGGGTTTTCGCCTGCGGCAATGTTCTCCATGTCCATGATCTGGTGGATTTCGTCTCGGAAGAATCTCAAAAAGCCGGGGAAAACGCGGTCGAATATTTGAAAGGTCAAGACCTGACTTCTCTTGAATCGATTATGGTCAAGGTCGGCGTAGGCGTCAGGTATGTCCTGCCCCAAACGATCAGGCCCGGCCGAGACGTAACGTTTTCCCTGCGCGTAACCGAACCGGGTCGAGATAAATACGTCCTCTTGAAAGATGGGTCGAGGAAGATTTTAAGGAAAAAGTTTATTCGGCTTCATCCCGCGGAAATGATCCATATCAAGGCCGCGGCGAATAAGCTGGAAGGCGCCGAATCCCTGGAGGTGTCGGTGGAATGAGCATGCGTGAAATGATTTGCGTCGTTTGTCCGAACGGTTGTCTTGTTAAAGCTGAAATCGAGGACGGCCCGGTCTTGAAGGTTGTCAAGGTGGACGGCTGTCTTTGTGAAAAGGGCGAGCAGTGGGCCGAACAGGAAATTCGAGACCCGGTCAGGACCATTGCCAGCAGCGTTTTGGTGGAAGGCGGAGATGCGCCCTTGGTTAGCGTCCGCACCGACGCCCCCATCCCTCTAAACAAAATATTTGACGTAATGGCCGCTATAAAGGCTAAAACCGTCGATGCTCCGGTCAGCATCGGAGACCCTCTTTTGCGGAATCCCGCCGGCGTCGCCTGTAATGTTATCGCCACCAGAAACGTCCAGCGTTCCACTCGCCAAGTCGGCGTCGCCGGGTAGTCGCCCGGCGCCCCCCGGCCGGAGCAAGTGGTTTGGTCGCGGGATGGATGCGCGGAGGATAATAAGCGGAAAAGGGGGCGGACCCCCTTTTTCTCTTGGATGAAATTTTTGTTCAGCCGTTATTGACGAACCCGCAAAAAGTCCTGAAATGCCACGTTGGCTTAGGGTAAATAATTTATATTACAGTAGATCAATCTGCGGTTCGTTACTTTTTGCGAGACCACCCTTGATGACGCGATACGGGTTAATGGTCACCACCGGTACGTTGGCTTTGGTGACCACGGCTTCGGCCACGCTGCCGAAAAGGACTCGGTCCAGCCCTTTGCGACCATGGGTTCCCATCACAATCATGTCCATTCCCATTGATTTGGCATATTCCATTATGATTTCAGATGGGTCGCCTCGTTTTATTTCCACCTTGACCTGCCGGCCCTTGAAGGCGTCTTCCACGAAGTCTTTAAGTTTGGATTGTCCGCCCGCGGCGATCTCTTTTTCGAAATCGTAGATGCTGGAAGCGGGCACTAGGAGGTCGCGGTAAAAGGTTAGGCTGCGGGCTACGAAAAGGATGTGGATTTCCGCGCCAAGTTTGTCCGCGATTTCGATCACGTATGGCGCGATAATGGATGAAATTTCGGACAGGTCCACAGGGAAAAGGATTTTGCTGAACTTGATCATATTCCCCTCCTTATCTATCATCGGCGCCCCGAAGTCATCAATCGGATTTCTTGTCCGGGATAAGCCCCGGGGTCGGCGTTTCCCGGGTCCCTTGGCAGGGACGTCCTTTGGCCATTATGGCCCGGTTGGATAGGTTACCCATCTAACAACACGCCCTTTCCACGTTCAGCCGTCAAAACC
>JADFXS010000504.1 GCA_015233515.1 Deltaproteobacteria bacterium
ATCGGCCGCTCCCTATTCTATCAGGGGACTCGGCCGTGAGTGGGAATATTTTTGTTATGGTACTAGGCATGGGTCACTCTCAACTCGCGGAACGATAGGGATTTTGTTTCATGGCGTCCAAACGGTTAAGGCCGTTGATGTACGCCTTGGCGCTGGCGACGATGATGTCCGGGTCCGAACCTTGACCGATCGCCACCATGCCGTCTTCTTCCAATTTGACCGTCACCTCGCCCTGGGCGTCGGTGCCGCCGGTGAGACTGCTTATGCCGAAATGGAGCAATCTGCTTCGCGTGCGAGTGGCATCGGCTAAAGTGTTGTAGCAGGCATCGATGGGCCCGGTCCCGAATCCGGCCTTGACGATATGGGTGTCGCTGCCGATTTCCACGGCGACCGTGGCCGTGGGCCTGACGGTGTTGCCGGCGCTGACGTTAAGATAGACCAGTTTATACCGTTCCGGCACTCGCACTATCTCATCAGCGACAATGGCTTCCACGTCTTCGTCGAAGACTTCCTTTTTCTTGTCCGCCACTTCCTTGAAACGGGTGAAAAGGCGGTCGACGGCCGGATCGTCAAGCTCATAGCCCAAAGTGGTCAGCTTGTCGCGAAACGCATGCCGGCCTGAGTGTTTGCCCAAAACTAAATCGCTTTTTTTGATTCCCACATCTTCAGGCCGCATGATCTCATAAGTGCTGGATTCCTTCAAGACTCCATCCTGGTGGATGCCGGATTCATGAGCAAAGGCGTTATGACCGACCACGGCCTTGTTGGCCGGCACGGCCAGGCCGGTGATGCTGCTGATCAGCCGGCTGGTAGGATATATTTCCCGGCTGACGATGCCGGTTTCATAAGGCATGGTGTCCTTGCGAACCTTAAAAAGCATGGCCAGTTCTTCCAAAGCCGTATTACCGGCCCGTTCGCCGATGCCGTTCACGGTCACTTCCACCTGACGGGCGCCGTTTTCTATCGCCGCCAAGGAATTGGCCAGGGCCAATCCAAGGTCGTTGTGGCAATGAACGCTGACCACGGCTTGTCCGATGTTCGGCACATGATCGAAAAGATATTTGATCAACGCCCCGAATTCACTTGGCACGGCGTAACCCACGGTATCCGGGACATTGATGATCCGGGCGCCGGCTTCGATGGCGGCCTGATAGACTTTAGCCAGATAAGCCGGATCGGACCGGGAAGCATCCATGGCCGAAAATTCCACATTGGAGGTCAATCGGGCGGCTTGCTTGACTCCGGCGATGGTCATGGCCAGAACCTCGTCCCGGTTTTTTTTAAGTTGATACTGAAGATGGATATCGGACGTGGAAATGAACACATGCAAGCGTGGTCTTTCCGCCTCGCAAACCGCTTCCCAGGCCGCGTTGATATCTTTTTCGTTGATGCGGGCCAAGCCGGCGATTTCGCAGGTTCTAACTTCCTTGGAGATAAGTTTAACCGCGTCAAAATCGCCCCGGGAAGCAATCGGAAAACCGGCTTCAATAACATCCACCTGCATCCGGGCCAAGCCTTTGGCCACTCGGAGTTTCTGGCTGACGTTCATGCTGGCGCCCGGCGATTGTTCTCCGTCTCGTAACGTAGTGTCAAAAATAAAAATACGTTCTTTCATGTCCATCCTCCTGGTATTGGGCCAACGGATCAAGTCAGCCACGAATTTTGGAAAAAAAAAGCCCCGCCGGATTAGGGGCGGGGCTTGCATACATAAACGCTAATAGCGCCTACAAACCTCCCCCCATCCGGGGCAACAACAGGCCCAGCAGCACGATTAGGGTGGTTGGCAGGTTCTTAGTCATTAATATTTCCTCACTATGATCTTTAAGGCTAATATAAATCATAGTCACTTGTCAATCCAAAATTCACCGCCCGCCGCTTTGACTAACGAGGCTTATCAATTCTCGCGGAGCCTCAAGCCCACTGGCATTTTGTTGAAGGGAATTCGCTTGCGGAGGTGTTCACTACACTTCATAGATGCTATAATTACTAGTTAGAGATGGTGGCCCTAATCAGGAATTGTCGCTCATATCGAGGATGGCGATATTCTAAAGCCGAGACCATCCTTGACCTATTTTGAGGCTTTTAAATTGAGCGCGCCAAGAGCCGGTCTCAAGGACAGTTCCGCTGTCCCCGCCTAACTAATGACTGTCCACTCGGAGTCATCTGAAACCCATGAATATTCAAGTCAGAAAAGCCATGGAGGACGATTCTTCGCTTCTGGCCGACATCATTCGCCGATCATTCGCGGAGGTCGCTCGACTTTTTCACCTGAACCCGGAAAACTGCCCGACCCATCCTTCCAACTGCACGGAAGAATGGATTAAAAACGACCTCCAGAAAGGCAAGGAATATTTCATAATACAAAATGAAGGCCGACCGGTCGGTTGTGTCTGCCTGTTCCAGAGGCCGGACCGGGATTTCGAGCTGGGACGTCTGGCCGTCCTACCCCAATATCGACATCGAGGCTTGGGCAAAGACCTGGTGGATCATTCTGTTTTATTGGCCAGGCAAAGCGGGGCCAAACGGGTCGAAATCGGCATAATCGCCCGACAAAAAGTGCTTGCCGATTGGTACAAAAGCCTGGGATTCACGGATATCGGTATTAAACAATTCAAACAATTGCCGTTTGATGTGGCTTTCATGGAATTGATTATATTATGAACGGCCCATCTGGACCGTGAAGGAAAAAAACGGATAATTATAGA
>JADFXS010000505.1 GCA_015233515.1 Deltaproteobacteria bacterium
AACTAAAGACTCCGCGATCAACCTCATGCTCTACTACGGGTCAACCCGATATGTCGAGGCAACTACCGATCCGATATCGGTTATCGGGTATTGGGTCAATGAGTTGTTGGGGAGTATTCGCTAAAACATACCGGCTTAGGAGAAGGTTTCTTTCACACGGAAATTAATCCCCCCGCCGCGCAGCGGCGAGTTTTAGCAAAGAAATATGCCCTGATTGTCATCTCGAAACGAAGCGAGAAATCTCTAGTGCCTTCAACGCAGGCTCTCCCGGCGTTAGAGATTTCTCTTCGCGGCCGGCTTCGTTCCGATAGGATGATATCCGTTGGCTGCTTCTTAAAACGCACCACCGGAGGAGAATTTTTTATTATTCGAGTCGATGATTGAAAACAATCTTAATGAGTGTTCCTTCACCAACGGCAACTTCCATATGTCCATGCAATTGCCCTTCCGCCAGAAGTTTGACCAATGAAAGCCCGAGAGAATCCGTCGTTTGCCAATTCATTTCCAGTGGCAAGCCGACTCCGTTATCACCAACCGAAAATTCCAGTTTATCCTGATCCACCTCGTGGGCCCGGACGGTGATTTCTCCTTTTTGTCCTTCCGGAAAAGCATATTTAATGGCATTGGTAATCAGTTCGTTGAGGATCAAACCGCAAGGCACCGCCTGATCCGGGCTGATGGTAAGTCCGGGCTCAACCTCCATTTTCAAATTTAAACGCTGCGTGGTGAACGCGAACGAGCTTCGTAACGCCTGGAACAGCCCGGACAAATATACCTGCAAATCGACCCGCGCCAGCGATTTCGATCGATAGATCGACTCATGAACAAGAGCCATGGACAGAATCCGATTTTGCGTCTCCCGAATGGCCTCTCTCACCTTGGGATCCTGTTCCCGGCGAATCTGAAGATTGAGCAGACTGGCCAGGACCTGGAGATTGTTCTTGACGCGGTGGAGGACTTCCTTGTTCAGAGCCCGAAGATCGGCAATCAGGCGATCCCGTTCTTTTTCCACCTGCTTGCGCTCGGTGATGTCATGAAGTATGCAATGAGTCCGAATAAATTCATTTGTATCCGGGTTTACTTGTCCCCGGCCGGTGAGCCTCACTGCAACGGTTTCCCCCCCGGCCCTGGTTAAATCATATTCCACGTTGTCGATCCGGCCCTGTTTTTTGAGTTTTAAAAATTTTTCCATGACTAAATGTTTGGTGTCTTCAGTGAAAAAATCGCCGAATTGCTTTCCGATGATCTCGTTTTTTTCCAGCCCGATAAGATCGCAATAAGGATCGTTCAGGTCGATAATGTAACCTTGTTCGTCAAGGGATTGATAAGCCGCCGGAAAATTATCAAAAATTGATCTAAAGCGATTTTCGCTGGCCAGGATGGCCGCCTCCGCCCGTTTATATTTGCTGATTTCTCTGATCAGCACAATAAAATGCAGGCTCTCGGCCTGTCCGCGATTTTTGGCGGCCATGGAAAGTTCGAACCAATGGCGACCGCTAGGTCTGTCCAGACTGATAATCGCTCCCCGATACGACCCGAGGACCGCGGTTTTTTCCAGGGATTCAAGGATAATTTCCGCGGTCTCGGCCGGAAGTAATTCGCGAGCGGTTTTACCGAGTAATGCTTCGGGCGGAGTAAAAAATGAGCCGGGTTCGCTGGTTCGATAAGTCAATATACGACCTTCGATATCTACTTCCAACATCAGATCGGGAATCGCTTCCAGAGTTGCTTCGAGTTTATCGTTGGACTGCTTGAGTTTTTCCTCGGCCAGCTTGCGCTTGGTGATATCCTCGGCGAAATTCAGCATTGCCGGGCGGCCGGCCCAGGTGATTCCGACCGCATTGACTTCAATCCATCTTATTTCTCCCTTGGAAGTGGTGATCCGGAATATAGTGTTATCGTATTCACGGGTATTCATTCGAAGTTGGCCAAAGTGTTCGCGAACTATTTGGCTATCTTGGATGGGAGCAAAATCGGCGATGGGAGTTCCGATCAGTTCCGCCGTGGAAGAACCGGTGATCTCCTCGCACATCTGATTTACATAAACCAAAACTCCGTTCTGAATGACGTAAATGGCCTCCTTGGCGTTTTCCACCAGGAGACGGTGTTTTTCCTCGCTCTCCAAGAGCGCCCTTTCCGTCTCCTTTCGTAGAGTAATGTCATGAACAATGACTAAAAACAACTTGGTCATATCTTTAGATGCCTTCAGCATGGACACAACGATTTCAACCCAGATCACTTGGCCGTTTTTATGGATATAGCGTTTTTCCATGGAAAATTGTCCGCTGTCGTTATCTACCAACTGGTCCAAATCGTCGAAAATTCCCTCGATATTAACCGGAAAGGCAATGTCCGGAAAAGTCTTCTCCATGATGTCCGAAGCTGAATAACCTATAATATCGCAGTATTTTTGATTTATTATTCTGAAACGCCCGGTTTCGCTTTCAATAATAGCCACCCCGACTTCGGCCTGATCGAAAATCTCCTGAAACAGTTTTTCATTTTCATTGAGTTTTTTTTCCGAAAATTTTTGTTTCGCTTCGATTTGGCCTATATATAACGCCATTTCAAAAATATTTCTGATGTCCGGCCCTTGAATGGGCTTAACGATATATCCGAATGGATAATTCAGTTTGGTTCTTGCCAATCGTTCATCGACATCAATGGTCGTAGTGAAGATGACCGGAATGTCATAATGGGAACG
>JADFXS010000506.1:0-559 GCA_015233515.1 Deltaproteobacteria bacterium
GAAAGACCAGCCGTCACTCACTTGACCTGCATATATAAGTAACGGAAAAATTGACAATAACCGGCAAACTATCAGCGCCCCTCGATCATGTCAACCCAAATCCGCGGCTTATCGCAGACCAAACCCGATCAGGCGATGGACGTGGGGGCTTACGGCTTATCTTGACGACAGCTAAATGGACGACTATGATCTTTTCATGGAAGAAACGATCAAACCGGCTTTATTTTTAATTATCGGCCCCGAACAGGAGGCGGCGATTCAGGCTCTCGAGTCCAGGCTGGGGTACGAGTTTACCGACCGCTCCCGCCTGTTGACCGCGTTGTGCCACCGCTCCTATATCCACCAGTTCCGAGATTCCATGGATGTGGTCGAGGACAACCAACGACTCGAGTTCCTGGGTGACACCGTTCTGTCCCTATGTATCAGCACGGCCCTTTATTTTCGTTTCCCCCAAGGTAAGGAAGGCGAATTGTCCAAAATGCGCGCCGGCCTGATCAATGAAACCACTTTGGCGGACCTGAGCCGGGCCATCGACTTGGATAAAGCTTTGCTTTTGGGA
>JADFXS010000506.1:661-1865 GCA_015233515.1 Deltaproteobacteria bacterium
ATGCAAGGGACCACCAAGTTATGGGGGCGCCTCGTAGCCTGCTCGTCCGAAACCGATCTGCTCAAGGATTTTAAAACCCGGCTTCAAGAAGAAAGCCAGCAACATCTCGGCCTGACCCCTAAATACCACCTGACCGACACCAACGGACCGGCCCATGCGCGTAGCTTTGTCGTCTCCGTCAGTTTAGGCGAACGGATGGTGGCCAGTGGTCAAGGACGGAGCAAAAAGGAAGCCGAACAGGCCGCGGCCCGAACCGCTTTGGAAACAATAAAAATCAAGGAACTAAACCCGGGATCAAAAACGATCCGCGAGGACGACCAGGCGGAATCTCATTAACAACAAAGATGATTGCCAAACTAGGCATTTTAGTCCAAGTTGAGAAGGGCGAAATTTTAAAACCCGCGGAATACGGAAGTATTTTGAGGATTTCAAAATTGAGCCCGCCGACGGCGGACAAACCCGACCAAGAGCCGGGCCAAAAGGACAGCCTGGCAATCACTTCGACCATCTAAAAACGTAAAAATATCCGATGACCACTAAAGAAATCCGCCGGAATCATCGATGACCACTCCCCTGGTTATACCCTTTTTTATTCCCAATCAAGGCTGTGCTTACCGGTGTATATTCTGCGATCAGCCGGCGACCATCGGTTCAGCGGGTTTGACTGAACTCACTCCGGAAACGATCGCCAGGGATGTAACCGCGGGTTTGCAATCATCTCGTTTGAAACCGGGCCGACAAGTGGAAGTAGCCTTTTATGGCGGGACATTCACGGCCTTGCCGGTGACCCGACAGACAGAGCTCCTTTCCGCGGTCGCCCCCTTTATCCGCTCGGGGCAAGTCCACGGCCTACGACTATCCACCCGACCGGACCGCCTGTCCGTGGAGCAGATCGACTTTCTCAAGGCCATGGGCGTTACCACCGTGGAACTCGGGGCGCAATCCCTGGATGATCGGGTGCTGGCGGCCAGCCGTCGCGGCCACACCGCGGATCAGATTAAAACCGCCGCCAAATCCCTCCAAGCCGCCGGCCTCAACCTGGGCCTGCAGCTTCTGCCTGGACTTCCCGGTGAGGACCAGGCCAGCCGGAAGATGACTTTAGAGGCGGTCATAAACCTTTGTCCCAGGGAAGTGCGTATTTATCCTTTACTAGTTTTACATAAAACAGTCTTAGCCGAATTGTATCGGCAAGGAAAATATCAAC
>JADFXS010000506.1:1894-2703 GCA_015233515.1 Deltaproteobacteria bacterium
TTCGATGCTCAAAAAACTTACGGCCGCCAAGATCATTGTCACCCGTATCGGATTACAGGAGACGCCGGAACTCAAGGCCAATGTTCTCGCGGGTCCTTATCATCCGGCCTTGGGAGATTTGGTCAGGTCCAGGTTATTTGCCCGGGCCATGGAAGCGGCGTTATCCGCCCGACCGATCGATCCGGGCGGACCTGGAACAGAGGCCGTTTTCCATGTGGCTCCCCGCGACCTGTCCACGGCCATCGGTCACAAACAAGCCAACTTGCGGTTTTTAAAGGAACGCCTGGCGCCTATCACCTTCTCTATCCGATCGGACCCGGCTTTAGGGCGAGGTCGATTACACTGGCAAGGAGAAACATCAACCGTCTATGAACCAACAACCTGATCCGGGACATCGTTCCGGCTTCGTCGGCCTTCTTGGCGCGCCTAATGTTGGTAAATCCACTTTGCTGAACAAACTGGCGGGCCAAAAAATAGCGATTACTTCCAACAAACCTCAGACCACCCGGCACAAAATTCTGGGAGTCTGGACCGGTCCGGCGGCCCAGATCGTCTTCCTGGACACGCCCGGGTTTCACCTGGCCGACAATCCCCTTGGCCAGGAACTGATAGCCCAAGCCCAGGGAGTACTATTGGATGTGGATCTGGTCGTTTTTATCACCGAACCGCGGCGACGGGCAGAGGACGAACAAACCCTGATCGATGCCCTGGAACAGGTCCGCAAACCGGTCATCCTGGCGGTCAACAAAATCGATACCATATTGTACTTGTTCTTGTTGATCGGCGCTGGGACGGCTCCCAAACTGTTT
>JADFXS010000049.1:0-9731 GCA_015233515.1 Deltaproteobacteria bacterium
GGAAAACACTGCTTTGAGCGGGGAAGACGCCACACGCCATGCGGGAGTAGAGCCTGGCAATTACGTTCTTCTGACGGTCTCGGACACCGGACTAGGCATGGACCAGGAAACCGTCCTGCACATCTTCGATCCTTTTTTTACCACTAAAGTGATCGGCAAAGGGACCGGCCTCGGGTTGGCTTCCGTCTATGGTATTGTCAAGGCTCACGCGGGTTTTATCACCTGCCGCAGCTCAGTCGGCCAAGGGACCACTTTCAAGATATACCTGCCCGCTCTCGCTTCAAAAGATAACTCCTCGGACAAACCCGCGGAAAGGCAGGCGCCCATAAGCGGAATAGAGACCATTCTTTTAGTGGATGACGAGGCGGACATCAGGGATTTTACGTCCAGCGCGCTCCGGCGCTTAGGATACACGACCATCACCGCGACTAGCGGCGAGGAGGCGCTGGAGATATTCATCGCCCGGAAAGACAAGATCGATCTGGTCCTCCTTGATATCGGTATGCCCGGGATGGGCGGTCATCGATGCCTGCAAGAACTATTGAAGGTTGACCAGGCAGCCAAAGTCGTCATTGCCAGCGGTTATTCAGCCGAGGGTCATGTTAAGAAGTCATTGGAAGCCGGAGCTGCCGGTTACATAGGCAAACCGTATCAATTGAACGACTTGCTTAACAAAATCCGGGCCGTGTTGGATGGCAAAGAGTAAGCCATGCCCGAAGCCACACTTCTTCCAGGTATCTTGCCTTTCAAAAAATATATGCCATACTCAACTTAATAGAGAAATTTTCTTTTCTCCTCAACCAGCATCCCTTCCACCGACCGGAGGCTGGTTTGATGAACGATTTAAACAAAACAAATGAGAGACCATCCTTTCCAACGTGCGAGTAACCCTTATTAGGAGGTGGATTATGAAGAGGTATTCCTGGTTTGCTATCATTCTAATGGTGATCCCTTTCACGGTTATGGGAACCGGCTCCATTACATGGGCCATTGAAGGAATTCATTACGACGGCTCCAGCCAGGTCTACTGGGCCTTTGTGAAGGACACCGCGGAAACCTTCACCAAGGAGACCGGGATCAAAGTCACCGCGGAGGACCGGAAGACCCAGGATGCGGTTCCGTCCCTCATCTCGGCGCGGTGCAACGTGGGAGGACTGGCTAGAAAGATGAAGTTGGCGGAAAAGTCCCAGTCCCAGGATCTCAAGGAATTCTTGATTGCCACGGACTATATCGGGGTTTTCGTCCCAACCGACAGCAAGGTGGAAGAACTTTCCCTGGACACTCTGCGGAAGGTCTTCTCCGGTGAGATCACCGACTGGAAGGATATCGGCGACGCCCCCGGCCCGATCCAGGTGGTAATCCCCCAGATCAAGACGGCCTGCACCGTGAATTTCAGAGAAGCGGTCATGAAGGAGGCCCCTTTTGCCAACTCCGTCACCGTAACCGAGACGGCCGGCGCGGTCTTTGAGGCGGCCAAGGGAAAAAGAGCCATATCGTACATTTCCTTTGGGGCTCTCTCCAAGATGACGGAATTCAAGGTGCTCAAGGTTGAAGGCAAACTCCCGGGCACAAGCGGTTATGCCATTGCCCAGGAGATGTACTTGGCCACCAAGGGGGAACCCGCGGGTGATGTGAAGAAGTATATCGATTTCTTCCTGCAAGGAACCGGCAAGGAGCTCATCAAGAAGGCAGGTTTATTCCCGGCTCAATAGCCACACGAAAAGGGTTCGCATCGAAGCCGGTATTTCCCTGGGAGGGCAACGGCAACGTCACGGGAGGTTGACACTCATGAAGCTGAGACTCAAGCTTGGCACGAAGATCATCGCACTGACCCTGGTTCTTTCCTTGATTCCTATTTGCATCCTGACTTTCCTGAATGTCAACAACGCCAGGAAGGAGTTGAGTTCCCTGGTCCAACAGGATTTCGTGAACATGACCGGATTCATATGGGAAATTCTGGAGACCCATCAAGCCCTGGTCAAGAAAGCGGAGATAGGGGAAGAGGTGGTGTGGATCCTTCAGGCCCGGGAGCAGGAGAAGAACTTCATCATCAAGGAGGATCAAGAGAGCGTCAAGGCTTGGTTTGGACTGATGGAGAATATCCGGAAATCCTCGGCTTATGTGGGAGACGTGCCCTCGGCCCTGAAAAACTATGAAGGCGTTTTTGATAAATTCACCAAGGGGAAGCTTACCGACCTCGGCGAACTAAGCAGGGCGGGCGATAACCTTGAGACCCAGATCAGGAAATGGGTCAAAATTGTGGTTCAAAACAAATACGAAGAGGAGATCCGCGCCAAGGTCATGGGACCCAAGGGCGCGGATGGGAAGAGAGATATCGCCAAAGGCATCCGGATCGGAGCCACGGGATTTATTTATTTTGTGAAGCCTGATGGAGCCTTGGTGGGACACCCCTTTTTGGAGGGCAAGAACCTCCTGGATCAGGATTTCATGAAAAGAATCTGCGCGGCCAAGGACGGTATCCTTTCCTATCATCACAATGGCGTGGACAAGATCGCTTTCTTCAAGCATTTTAAGCCTTGGGACTGGATTATCGTAATAGAAGCCCTACCCAGGGAGGTAATGAATGTTAGCGGAATTATTACGGTCGGACTCATTGTGGCGGGAATATTTACCATTTTGGTCACGATAGTGACGGTGATTTTCGCCCGAGCCTTGGCAGGTCCCGTCCGGCTGATTGCCGAAGGTTTGACGGCCGTTGCGGAACGCGGCGATTTGTCATCTGCGGCCGAACAAAAAAATATGCAGCGCGGCGATGAAATCGGCCAGTTGGCGCGGTCGGTCCAAACCCTGATCGATACGCAACACATCCAAGCCGGACTGGTCAAACGCATGGCGGATGGCGATTGGAATATCGATGTCGCGGTTAGATCGGAGCAGGACGAGTTTGGGCGATCCCTCCGTGATATGGTCGATCAGATGAACGGAGCGCTTACGGCCGTGAGCGAAGCAACTGTCCAGGTTAATTCCGATTCCACGCAAATTGCGGATTCGAGTCAGTCTTTATCTCAAGGCGCTTCCGAGCAGGCGGCCGCGTTGGAACAGATCACCAGCTCCATGACCGAGCTGGCCTCCCAGACCAAAGCCAACGCCGACAACGCCGCCCAAGCCAATAATCTGTCCCTCACAGCCAAGGACGCCGCGCTCAACGGTAGCAAACAGATGACGGAAATGACCGCGGCCATGAAAGGCATCAACGATTCCAGCCGGGAAATCGCCAAAATAATCAAAGCTATCGACGATATCGCCTTTCAGACCAACCTCCTGGCCCTCAACGCGGCGGTAGAAGCGGCCAGGGCGGGCAGGCACGGGAAGGGTTTCGCCGTGGTGGCTCAGGAAGTCCGGAATCTAGCCGGACGCAGCGCCAAAGCGGCCCAGGAAACCGCCCAACTGATTGAGGACTCCGTGAAAAAGGTCGAAAACGGATCAGGCCTCCTGGCCAAGACGGCGTCGGCCTTGACGGAGATCGTCGACGGCGCGACCAGGGTCGCGGACCTAGTCGGTGAAATTGCCGCTGCCTCCCATGAGCAGGCTCAAGGCATAAATCAGATTAACCAGGGCCTGACCCAGATCGAGCAGGTAACTCACCAGAATACCGCCAATGCCGAGCAGACCGCCTCGGCGGCCGAGGAACTGACGGGCCAGGCGATACATTTGAAGGAAATAGTTTCGAAGTTCAATCTAAAGAGGTGATTGCCAAACTGCCCATTTTGCAATCACCTCTGAAAAAGGAATAGACAAAAAACGACAATCCCCGCGCATATGCGGGGATTTCGATTCATCATGTTGGTTCGGTATTTTGGAGTTTACCTTTCCGGCATTTTACGCGAACCGAGCTGATCCGTATTATTTTATGCCGAAAAGCGTCAACATCAACCAGCTGGAGGCATAATAAGTCATAAACTGAACCCCGGTATGAACTCCGAAGTACTTATTCAAAATGCCTCCAAAGATCGCCACGGTTATCGAAATCGCCACCCCGGTCACCCCGGCTTCATAGTAGGACAACACCACAATCAAGCCGGAGAACATGCTGATGATGGCTTCCTGGCTGACTACGCGTAAAACCCAGGCGCTGGCTTTTCGGGCATAGTTCATGGAAAACGGGTAAGCCACCAGGGAAGCGACGATAATCCCGATGAAGCCATACAGTAAAAACTGATATGGAGTGAGCAGATTATGTAAATTGTGAACCGGTTGAGTCGTAAATACGGGCGGAGCATTGAAAAGGGGCGCGGCCGGGCCCAAGGCCATGGGACTTAACGGAATTCCGAACGCCATCAAGGGTATGATTGTTTCCGCTAAATATGTTGATTCGGTCACCCCATTCATGACCGCCAAAGAGGTCGTCAAGCGATTATAAAGACTTTTGACCCGAGATGAAACGACTTCCCCGATCATCACCGTCATGCCGACCGGACTGAAAGTGAAGGTCAATGACGATATTCCGGCGGCGAGGGCGGTATAAAATTTCTGTTGCCTGGTCAACACCTTCAAGGGGTTTGGAAAATATCCGGACCAGGTTTTCAATTCCGGCGCCAGCCAGAATTGGCGCGGCGTCTTACGAAGGAGCTGCTGCCTGGAAATCGGGGAAAAAATCGTAATCAGGTCGGCAAACAACGGACCGATGGCGATGCCGAGAAAAAATGAAATGAATACACCTTTGCCGGTCGACGCTATCGCCATCTTGTTAAGCCCCTGGAGCAGGAAGGCAAAAGGGATCAAGGCGAAGATACTGGCCAAACGTCCCTTGGAGGTATAGGCGATGATGACCGCCGCAACGGTAAACACCACCGGCGCCCAGGCTTTCACGGTTTCGGCGAAAGGCGCCAGCAAGGTCGCAAACCCCACGGAAATCGGCAGGGCGATAAACGCGGCAAAAATTCCACCGGATATCATCTTCCGCAAGGCCACATGAGGAACGCCCAACCGGCGTAATATCGTCGCGTTTTGCAGCATCGGGACCGCCATGGTATCACCGGGAATACCCATAAGAGCGGTGGGAATGGCATGGGTCATGTGCTTGGAAACCGCGGCGGCGATAAACCAGGCAAAGACCGCCACCGGTGGAAACCCGAGTAGAATGATTAGTAACGTCAAGGGCGCCATGGTCGCGGTTTCGTCGGTTCCTGATACCAGCCCGATGGCCGCGAAAATTATCCCGCCGGCCAAAGCCGCGCCGATACCCCAAAGAAGGTCATGTAAAAACATTGCCTCCATGCTCTTCACCCAACCTTATCTTCATCATTATCTGGTTGATGATTGTTGCCGGCAAACAATTCATATAGTTCCAGGTTTTTCAATTCGGCGATTATTTCCGGTCCGACGCTCTTCAGTTCCTCGGCTTCTTTTTCCCGGTCAATTTGCAGTTCATCCAAAACAGCGTTTCGATCTTTTTCCGAAAAGTGATCTTCATTCAAACTTCTTTTCGGTTTAAAAAATTTCGCGGAAACGACGGCGGAACTCAGGCAACCCAAAATCCCGATCAACAACGCATAAGCGGTCATCAGGCTTTTAGTCAGGTTTGGGTAACTATTCTGGAGATACATCAGACCCAGCAGGTAAAAAGTCAGACTGATCACCACGCCTATAACCATGGCCAGAGCCAGATGCTTGAGGTCGACCGTATCCCCCCAAACGTCCGCCAAGACTTTATCTTGCACAGCATTCCCTCCTGATGGTCGATACTCGGAGCATGAAGTCTTCGACATTCGACCCTATCCATTCCCAACCTCATGTAAACGGAATCGCTCTTAGACAGACTCCATGCTCCGAGTAATCAATAATCAAGCTTTTATCTGCTTGACCAGTTCCTGAGCATAATCCAAACGGACTTTTCGCTCCTTGACCATAATCCCCACGACTTTATCCAGTATTTCAGGCGTCGCCCCGGCCGCGACGGCGACATTTCTCGCATGAAGCGACATATGCCCCCGTTGAATACCTTCCGTGGCCAACGCGCGTAAAGCCGTCAGATTTTGAGCCAAGCCCGTGGCCGCGATTATTTCCGCCAGCTCAACCGCGGATTTTACTCCCAGTATTTTTACCGCCAGTCTGGCCACGGGATGAACCTTGGTGGCGCCGCCGACCAAGCCCACCGCCATGGGGACCTCAATCGCTCCCACTAAGTCGCCGTTGCTGTCTTTTTCCCAGGTCGTCAATGAAGTATATCGGCCATTTCTGGCGGCATACGCATGAGCGCCGGCTTCAATGGCGCGTGTGTCGTTGCCGGTGGCCATGACCACCGGTGTAATGCCGTTCATGATCCCCTTGTTGTGAGTAGCCGCGCGATAGGGATCAACGGCCGCGAACGCATACGCATACACAATGCCGTCAACCACTTCACTTCCGCCCAGAGCTTCCTTATCAATGACCGTCCGGACGCGAACCAGACGTTTATCGGCCAGATTGGACAAAATCCGCAGATATACCTTGCCGCCGGTGATCTGTTCGATGTGCGGCGCCAGCGCTTCGGCCATGGTATTTACGGTATTGGCGCCCATGGCGTCCCGCGTGTCGGCGATCAGGTGCATTATGACCATGTCGCCAAGGGGAGACGGGATAATATGGACTTCCAAATCTTTCATTCCGCCGCCAAGGTTGATCAGCATCGGATCCTGGGCGTTGGCGATCTCCATTATTCTTTCCCGGGCTTCAAACAGCCTGAGCCTGGCCGCATACGGATCGGCCACCTTCACGATCTGAATTTGGGCCCGCATGATCGGTCCGGTATTGCTGGCGAAAAAACCGCCTTTGACCCGAGCCATGCGCGCGGCATTGCTGGCGGCCGCCACCACCGATGGTTCCTCGACCGCCATTGGAACGAGATAGTCCTGGCCGTTGATCATAAAGTTTACGGCTATCCCCAGGGGTATGGGCATGGTGGAAATAACGTTTTCGATCATGTGATCGGCCGCGTGAATATCCAAGGCCCCGGTCTGCCGTAAAAGAGTGGTTTCATCCTGACTTAAGCTGGAAAATTCGGCAACTTCCATAAGGCGCTGCTCGGGAGAAAGTTTATAAAACCCCTTAAATTCACTTGTTTTCATCGGTCGTACCCTCCTGATTTTCGATTTCCATTCTCAACAACGCCGAAGCCATGGTTTTTCCAAGAGTATCCAGGCGCAAGGACTGCGTGGCGCCTCCATCCAGAGCTTCTTTCATGACAAAGTTAAAGCCTTGAAGCGATTCCACCTCATATCGTAAAACCTCGCCCAGGACTAGACTCTGAAAATGTTCCTTGACCCTTTCCGCGGTGACTTGTTTTTTCAACAACTCGTAATCCTTGGGATCGCGAGCATACAAACAGATATTGCTGATATTTCCCTTGTCCCCGGAACGAGCGAACGCCAGGTCTTTTAACAATCGAGTCGCCATTATTTCACCTCGAACACGTGTGATGTAAGCTCTACTGATTCCCTAGGAATTAAAGTCGGCCACAGGGCGATGATTTCCGTCGCTTTCGGCCGGCCGCCAAAGAAACATGAACCTGGAGGGCCGTTGAGAATTATGGGAGAAAACTCCGGCGCCAGTTTTTCCGCTTCTTTTTTATCATCTGTCTGGATCGCGATTCGAAGCACGACTTCGTTTAACTCGCCGGACGGCGGAGGGGCGACCGGACCATGCAAGGCATTGACTCCCAAATAATCCACCCGAACCCTGTTAGCCTTCAATCCCTTTTTTTCCAATCTTTTCAGGATGATTTCCGCGGCGGCCTTGGCTTTATCCAGCGCGTCGGGCCAAGAAAATGGGAGATATCCTTCAATTTTGTATCCGGCCAGATATCCGATACAGAGTTTCAATTGATCGGGACGCGGTTTTCCGGAAACATCTTCCAAACGGACGCGATTTTTTTCAATCCCGGTCAGCTTGGCTTGGCTGATGTCCACAACGACATCCGGAGTGATATAATTGGCGGGATCGTGTATTTCATACAGAAGCTGTTCCTTGCATGTTTCCACGGATATCAGCCCGCCGCAGTCCGGCGCCTTGGTGATAACGATTTCATCGGTATCCCGGACTGCGGCGATCGGATAACCAAGCTCCTCCAGACCGGGCACACTACGCCACCCATAGTCGAAGTTACCGCCGCTCCCTTGGCCGCCGCATTCCAATAAATGACCGACGATAATGCCGCGCGCGAGTTTAGACCATTCATCCGTCTTCCACCCAAACTCATGAGCCAGAGGGGCCAGAAAAAGGCTCGAATCGGTGGCGCGTCCGGTAATGACGATATGGGCGCCCATTTCCAGACATTTTTTTATAGGTTCATGCCCGTAATAAACATTGGCATTTACGACTTTATCCTTGATTTCGGCGAAATCCCGGCCATCATCGAAGTTTTTTAGGGCCACCCCGTTTGACTGCAATTTTTGCAAATCATCTAGCAGATCATCCCCTAAAACATAGCCGATTTTAAAATCCTTGACTTGAAGTTTGGCGGCCAGCTTTACTATTTCGTTTACCGCGCCGGTGACATTCATACCGCCGGCGTTTGACAGAATTTTTACATTTTTTATTAGAGATTCCTTTAGAATGTCCCGCAACATTATGATGAAATCATGAGCAAAACCCTTTTCCGGATTTCGTTGCCGTTGTCGCTGCATGATCGATAAAGTCAATTCAGCCAAATAATCGCAAGCGAGATAGTGCAAATCTCCTTTTTTAACCATATGGATGGCGGCATCGTTGCTATCGCCCCAGAATCCCTGGCCGCCTCCAATGCGGATAGTTTTCATTATGAAGAGCCTCCTTTGGTTTTTCGCATAGATAATATTCATTTAAAGAGCAAGTTCCATGCCGACGTTTGCAGGCATGAAACCTCAATCGTATCAAGGGGTATATTAGGAAATATTGATCGTGCTTAAAGGGGCTTGTCTACATATTAAACAGGGCGGACTCGCGGCGGGGGGAATTCTTCGTCTACTTAGTAAGCACATGTTTACTTATGCTACATATAACCATAATCTTTAAGTTTCCGATAGAATGATCGACGACTGATACCTAACATCTTTATCGCCTTGCTTCTATTATTCTCGCAAGTCAACAAGGCATTTTTAATCAACTCTTTTTCGGTTAAGTGAATTCTATCCCATAACGGGCCGACATCAATCTGCTTCACCGCTTTAGTTTGATAAATTTTCTCGCGGGCTTCATTTATATGCGCCGGCAGATGATTCAAGGTTATTTCCTGTTCCGAACACATGATCGTGGCGTATTCCATGCAATTCTGCAATTCCCGCACATTGCCCGGCCAATCGTGCAGATTGAAAAAATTGAAAACTTCAGGCGAAAGGGTCAAATTTTTATCATATTTATTATTATAATGCTGCAAAAAGTGATAAGCCAGCAAACCGATATCTTCTCCGCGCTCGCGTAGCGGCGGAATTGTGATCGATACGACATTAATACGGTAATATAAATCGTTCCTGAACGCGCCTTGCTTCACCAACTGTTCCAGATGCTTATTGGTCGCGGCGATTACCCGCACATTGACCTTTAAATTCTGGGAGCGACCTACTTTTTCGATTTCTTTTTCTTGCAGGACTCTTAGTAACTTGGACTGCATGACCGGGGAGATATCACCTATTTCATCCAGGAAAATGGTTCCGCCGTCGGCCAGTTCGAACTTGCCTAGTTTTCCTCCCCGCTTTCCCCCGGTAAACGAACCTTCTTCATAACCGAAAAGTTCCGTTTCCAACAAGGTTTCGGGT
>JADFXS010000049.1:9741-11981 GCA_015233515.1 Deltaproteobacteria bacterium
CGGCCTACGCGACCGCGCAGTTGATGCAGATCATCGGCTTGTTATTACGCGGGCTTTTTAAATGAATCGCCTTGGCGATTACTTCTTTACCCACGCCGTTTTCTCCGCATATCAACACCGGCGCGTCCGTCTTGGCGACAATCGCCGATTGAGACAGGATTTGCCTGAACGATTGATGGTGACCGATAATCGGGCTTTTGGAAAATTCCTCTTGTTCTTCCAATTGTTGCCGAAAATATTCGGCCAACTCTTTCGCTCGGTCCAAGGCCTGGCTTAGCTGTTTGTTTTCGGTGACATCGCGAAATATGGACACAACACCCACCAGGTTCTTCTCGCGCTTGATCGGGTAGATATTTACCACTACATACCGGTTTACGGTCTTGATATGAACCGATCTCTCCAAAATCGGTTCGCTGGTTTTGAGTACTTCCAAGGCAATGGCCCCGGGCTCGATCTTTTGTAATTCCTTTCCCAAAACCTTATGCCTGGGCACCCCGAGTATTTTGGAATAGGCTTCATTTACAAAAAAAATTCTTCCACTTACATCAAAAGCCACCACGCCTTCATGAAAATTATCTACAATTCTTTCCAAAACCCAACCATCCCAAACCTGCCTTAAAAAGGTCAGCATTTCCTTGTCTACCTTTCCTATGACCTTTTCATTTATATCTTTCACGAGAATGCTCGGAGAATAATTAGAAATATCATTTAGGCTCAAGGACATGATTTCCGCATCGGCCTGTACAAAGGATGAATCGGGGAAATTGTTTTTCGCCTTAATTTCTCTCATAATATCAATTATTCGCATCTCGTCACCCTTTTACCTCTTTTCACCGGCCTGCGGATCCTCACCCCATGCCTGGTTCCATCATATACAAAAAATCATCCCTGCTTATAGAAAAATCATATTTTCCACTCCCGCGGCCGGTAAACTTCCGCCCGGGAATTCTCAAACCGCGAATTTTATTTTTATCCAGGTCCATTCATCCATATCGTTATAAATATTCCCGCAAAAAACGCAATTGGGCAGAGGTAACCTCCGCCCAATTGAATGCTACCGAAAGGGTGTTCGGAACCGGCGACTGTATATTATTGAAGGCCGAAGTAAGTCAGCCCTTTGGCCAACGCCTTACAGGTAAAAATAGAAGAACCTTCTCCGCCTTCCCAGTCATTGGTCACGATGAACATTTCATCGGAACCTGGTTTAATGGCGATACTCGTCGTTCTCATATTGTGACCTTTTTGGCGTCCGGGAATCAGTATCTGCCCGATCGGTAGACCCAGTTTGTTAAACACCATGACCCGGCCTTGGGGGTACATCGCCACATACACATTTCCGTCGGTATCGCAGCGCATTGAATCCGGACCGTGATTCCCGCTGAAATGATAGGGGACACCCGTGCCAAACGGAGCAATGGTCGTGGCATCGGACATATCTACTCGATGCAAACGATTGGTTCCCATTTCCGTGGTCCAAAGAACCTTACCGTCCGGGCTGAGGGCTATTCCATTGGCAATGGCGAGATTGGGCAGGACCGGAGTGATGGTTTTGAAATCCGGCGATACATAATAAACTCCACCCTTGGGATCGGTGGAAATTCCCCTGAAGTCGGTAAAATATATGCCGCCCTGGTTATCAAACACCAGATCATCCACCAAATAGCCTTTGCTTTCCGGGATTATCGTTTGCATTCCCGAACCGTCGGACTTAATCGCCACCAGGCTGCCTTTTTTGAAGTCTCCCAACCCGGCGATGAATATTCTACCATCCTTGTGGAGCGCCAATCCGGCGGAACCCAACTTATTGGCCTCAAGAACCGTGGTCAGCTTTTTATCCGGAGTAAGTTTGAATATCCGGCCGCCGAAAACTTCGACAAACAAAAGATTACCGGCCCGATCAAAAATAGGAGCTTCGAGCTGCAATCCTTTGTCGGACACCTTGAAATAAGGTTCCGCCACGATAGTGGGCAAGTTTTTTTCATTTTCCGGGATCGGACTAGGCTGTTGGTCGGAAATAGCCAGGGCCGGAGGACTGGCCGTAAATCCCGTGACTGGTGCGCCAATTAGAATGAGCATTACTAAAGCCGCTACGCCGATAATAAAACCATACCCGAACTTTTGCATCATAGCCTCCCATCCACAATGTTGAACCTGAAGTTGATTTATTTGGAACCTGTTTTCGACACTAAAAATGTTTGACTCAAGTTGCCTGGCAGTTAACAACTACAAAAAATATTTCA
>JADFXS010000049.1:12048-15295 GCA_015233515.1 Deltaproteobacteria bacterium
TTAACATGTTAATTGCGCTATTTTGTTTATCCAATTTTCATGCCAGCGACTAATATCGGTCGTAATCCTTTATAAATCATTGGATTGAGAGTCAGCCTTTTTCGGCGTTAAATCCGATATGTATATTTTAGAAACAAGACCGGCCTTTCTCGCCGGTCAAGAGTATGTATACTATGGATACTGTGTATACACTTGAAACAAGACTCAAGGTAATCAGCCATGGCAGGCATATCTTTTTCTTCAAGGCCTTTTTCCCAGGCTCTGCTGTTTCCGTCGAAACTCCATCTACTCATCGCCGCGGGAATCATGTCAATGTAAATATTTACATGTCACTTTATATTTACAATCATATTGACATTATTGCAGCTACCCGGTAAAATTAAAGTCATGGATAGGACCCGGAGGAAGATATGCGATCGGAACTGACCGAAAAACAACAAGGATTTCTGGAATACCTGGAACGGGTCATCGCCCGGACCGGCAAGGCCCCCAGCTTGCGGCAGGCCGCCGTCGATCTGGGGATCAGCCACGCGGCGGTGGGACAATATCTCACCGCCTTGGAAGAAAAAGGGCTGCTCAAAAGGGAAGGCCGGTACCGCCGTAACGTTTATTTGCTCAATAAAGCCCAAGAAATAGCGGGAGTTCAGCGTTGGCGGGAGGTGCCCATCATCGGCCGGATAGCCGCGGGTCTGCCCCTGTACGCCCAACAGGAATGGGCGGGGACCCTGGTGCTCGACGCCAAGGTCTACCGGGCTCCGAATCTTTTCGCCCTACGGGTCCAGGGCGATTCGATGATCGAGGCCGGCATTCTGGACGGCGACCTGGCCATCTGCGAGCCCCGGCAGTACGCCCGGAACGGCGAAATCGTCGTGGCCTTGATCCACGGTGAGGAAGCCACGGTCAAACGTTTTTTTCTCCGGGAAGACCGGATCGAGCTGCAGCCGGAAAATCGACGCTATCAATCCACCTGGTATGAGTTCGGCGAAGTCCTGGTGCAGGGAAAAGTGATCGGGTTGTCGCGCGGGCCTGAGCAAACGGCCAAGCTCTAGGGGGTTATAAAATGAATCAAATGAAAAGCGCGAGCCGGGATATTGACCGGAGAACGGCCGGAATCCGAATCGGGACCTGCGGTTACTCATACACGGAATGGACCGAGGCGGGCTTCTATCCGCCGGAGACCAAACCGGTCCAGATGCTGCCCCTTTACGCCCGGACCTTCTCCATCACCGAATTAAACTATCCCTGGTACCAGATGCCGCGGGCCGAAGCGATCGAGCGACAACGCCGTCAGGCCCCGCCGGGCTTTCTATTCACCGCCAAGCTCAATCGGACTCTGACCCATGAAATCGAGGCGGACCTCTGGCGGAATCAGGCCGCCGCGTACCGGGACGGCGTGGCCCCGCTGCTGCAAACCGGGCAGCTCCGCGCGATCCTGGCCCAGTTCCCCCCGCAGTTCCAGCGCTCCGTCGCCAACCGCCGATATCTGGCCGCTCTTTTCGACGCTCTGGAGGGATTGCCGTTGGCGGTGGAATTCCGGCACGTCTCCTGGGCCGTGGATCGGGTCTTCACCGAATTCACCAAGCGGCGAATTACTCTGGCGGCGGTGGCCGAACCGGAATTGCCCGGGCTCTTTCCGGCCTTGGATATCGTGACCAGCCCGGACCTTTTCTATATCCGTTTTCACGGCCGGAACGCCAAGGGCTGGCGCCAGGGCGGCAAGGAAATCCAGTTCGACTATAACTACCGGGAAGACGAATTGCGGGAGTGGGTGGAAAAACGGATCATCAAGATGGCGGCTCAAGCCCGCGAAGGAGTGATCGTCTTTAATAACCACGTGAGAGGCCAGGCGCCGCAAAACGCTCTGACCTTGACCCGTCTACTGCGTGAGGCCGGCCTTGTCCTGGGAGGAGAATAAGGAGCGTTCCATCGTCCACCTCAACGTGGCCGATTTCGCCGTGGCCGTGGAAAGACTGGTGGATCCCCGCCTGCGACAACGGCCGGTGATTATCGCCGCTACCGGGACGGCGCGGGCCGGGGTGTACGACATGAGCGAAGAGGCTTATCAGGCGGGTGTCCGCAAAGGCATGCCGGTAAAACTGGCCCAGCGGTTTTGCCGCGGAGTCAAAGTCGTCCCGACGCACCTCGACCGGTATGAACGAGCTATGGCCACCCTGCTGAAGCATACCCTCCCCTATTCTCCCCTGATCGAGACCGGCGCCGGCAACGGGCACCTCTTCGCCGATCTGACCGGCACCGGCAAACTTTTTGGACCTCCACCCGACGTGGCTTGGCGTATCCGCAAGTAAGTCAAGGCCGAGTTGCGGGTCGACCCGATCTGGTCCGTCGCTCCCAATAAATTGACGGCCAAGGTCGCCACGCGCTTAGTTAAACCTTGCGGAGAATACATCGTCCCGGCGGGTGAGGAGGAAAAACTTTTGCAGCCGTTGCCTCTCTTTCTCCTGCCGGGCTTCGACCGGGAAGACGTCTACCGTCTTCGCGACTTTCATGTCCGGTTGGCCGGCGAGCTCGGACGCTGGAGCCTGCCGCAATTGGAAGTGGTTTTTGGCCGACGGAGCCCAAATATCCACCGACTGATCCGCGGTATCGATCCTTCGCCGGTTCTACCTCTTGGCCGGCCCCAGCCCACGATCGTCGTGGACCACGAATTCGGAGAGGATACCAACGACGACGCCGTGGTCGAAGCCGCCCTGTATCGGCTGGCCGAGGCGACCGGCGGCCAACTGCGCGAACGGAACCTGGTCGCCCGCCGGCTCATCCTTAAGCTCGATTACACCGACGGCGGACGGGTCATTCGGCAGAAATCGACCCCCAGGGGGACCGCCAACGATTTCAAGCTCTTCGCCTGGGCCAGGACCATACTCCAATCCGCCTGGCAACGCCGGGTGCGGGTGCGACGTTTGCATCTGACGGCCGACCTTTTGACCTTGCCCGATGGTCAGCTGGAATTGGCCTTTACGGACGAGGACGAAAGCGTCCCTCGCGACGCCGACCGGCTCATCTTGGCCCTGGACCAGGTTCGCCGACGCTTCGGCCCGGAGATAATCAAAGTCGGGCGTACCTTGGAGGCCGGAGCATCCCAAATCCACCATCAAATCGCGGATAGGGTGCGTAAATCCTAAGCGAAACGCGAAGTTGGACCGATTTTGGCCCGCAGGCGTATTCACCATACGCCGAGGAGCCAAAATCGGGAAACGAGCGTTGCAGCCAGGAGTTACGTGCCTCGACA
>JADFXS010000507.1 GCA_015233515.1 Deltaproteobacteria bacterium
TTTTCCGGTGTTATTTATGATGAGATCATCAAAGTCGATTTTATCGCCCGGGTTAGCGACGAAAAAAAATTCACCGGCCCGGAGGAATTATCCGCGCAAATCCGCCAAGATTGCCAATTGGCCCAGGATCTGTTGGCCAACGGTTAATCCATATCAGATTCAGGGATTTGTTGTGTGGCCCGGCGAGCTATCGGCCGAATCCCGCGGGCGTGGCAGGTGATCAACTAAGTGCTTTGGCAGACAATCAAAATCGATGAGCGCGCGACGGCGGCCTTAGCAAAAAAAGTCGGCTTTTCCCGCATCCTATCCCGAATGCTCTTACGACGTCAGATGGCCGACCCCGAGGTCATCCAAGCTTTCCTGAATCCTTCACTGCGAGACTTACCGAATCCGGGTTTACTACCGGATATGAATCAGGCCGCCGACCATATCCTCAAAGCCATCGATCAAAATCAAACTATAACCGTTTTTGGCGATTATGACGCGGACGGGTTGACCGCCACATCTTTGCTGGCTGAATTTTTGACTACCTTGGGAGGTAGAGTCACCACTTATATACCTCACCGCCTGGAAGAAGGATACGGTCTTAACCCGCCGGCCGTGGAACGCCTGGCCGCCGCCGGGACAAAACTTATCATCACCGTGGATTGCGGAAGCTCCGACCTTAGCGCTGTCAATCGGGCCAGGGAATTGGGAGTCGAGGTGATTATTACCGATCACCACAAGGTTCCTGCACATCTTCCGACGGCTTTGGCCGTGGTCAATCCCCAGCGGTCCGGGTCTAAATTTCCGCAGTCGGAACTGGCCGGAGTGGGAGTGGCGTTCTTTTTGGCTTACGAGAAAAAGGAGTGGATAAAACCGGCTCACTGCCGGAACTGGCTCCCCTTCTCAGCTTGGTGGCCATCGGCACCATAGCTGATGTCGCGCCGCTGACTTCGACTAACCGCATCCTGGTCAAACAGGGGTTAGCCCATTTGGCCTCCCCGGCTCGCCCCGGCCTAGCCGCGCTAAAGGAAATCAGCGCCATGGAAGTTCAAAGCCCGGTCACGGCCCGGGATGTGGCCTTCCGTCTGGCGCCCAGGTTGAACGCCGCCGGCCGTTTAGGTTCGTCTCAACCCGGCCTGGACCTGCTCATGACCAGCGATCCACAACAAGCCAAAGCCTGCGCCGCTGTTCTGGAACGCCTCAACCAGGAACGCCGGCGGATTCAGGAAAAAATGCTCCTGGAAGCTTTTGCGCTGGTGGATGAACTCCATACCAGGCGAACCATAGTCCTGGCTAAGGAAGGGTGGCATCCCGGGGTGGTCGGGTTGGCCGCGGCCAAACTGTCCGCCGCCCGACCCTTTTGTTGAACTTGTCCGAAGGTCTGGCCCGCGGATCGGGAAGATCGGTCAAAGGCTTCAACCTTTACAAGGCGCTGGATCAATGCCGGGAGACAATGCTTCGCTTTGGCGGCCATGAACAAGCCGCGGGATTGACTCTGGCATTGGAACAACTGGAGGCGCTGACCGAGGCTTTTGAGGAAGTCGGCCGACAGGAGGACATTCAACCGGACCGGGAATCAATATTAGACATTGAAACCGAAGTAACTCTGGATGAATTAAATAACAACCTGGTCGGAGAATTGAGTAACCTGGCCCCTTTTGGAGAAGGCAATCCCGAACCGGTCTTTGCCATCCACGGTCTCACGACCTTATCCGCCGGGTGCGTGGGCGGGGCCGGACGTCACTTGAAACTTTGTGTTCAACAAAACGGTCGAATTATGGACCTGATGGGATTCGGGCTTGGCCATCTCCTGCCCGATCTGGGCCGTCAGGTGGCCGTCGCGGTCCAAAGACACACGGTGGCCGCCCAAGGCCGAATCGCCACTAGTTGGAAAATGGTGGATGCCAAAAAAGAAAATGCTTAACATCCATCACTTGCCAACCCTTCGTTGAACCGCTCTATATTACGGTTGTTTTTCCCCGTCCTGGGTCGTATTTTTCGGCTCGGGCGAGCCTGGGTTGATTCCTCGATTCCGAAAATAACGAAAAAATTCATCCTGTGGTGACAGGACCATGGTCGTCTTGTCGTCAAAGGCTTTCTGGTAAGATTCAAGGCTTCTGACAAAGCTGAAAAATTCCTTGTCCTTGGAGTAAGCTTCCGCATAGATGCGCGTGGCTTCCGCGTCACCTTCACCACGCAGCTCCTGGGCTCGCCGGTAGGCTTCCGCTAAGATCACTGTTTTGTCACGATCCGCGGTCGCTCGAAGCTTTAAGGCCGCTTCCTGGCCTTCCGACCGATATTTTTTGGCTTGGCGCTCTCGTTCCGCCCTCATCCGGCCAAACACGGCCCGCTCGTTTTCTTGAGGCAGGTCGGCACGCTTGATCCGTACATCCAGAATATGGATGCCATAATCCTTGGTTACGTTATCAGCGCGTTCGGTTACGGTCTGCATAATTTTGTCCCGGACCTTGGCAATGATATCGGCCATGTTGTGTCGGCCCAATTCCACTCGCAGTTCCGCGTAAATTATGTCATCCAAGCGAGCCAAGGCCCCACCGACATTACGTACCGTCTGATAAAACTTCAAAGGATCCACGATCCGCCACTTGGCGAAGTTGTCCACTACCAGATTCTTTTTGTCCGCGGTCAGAATCTCGGCCGGTGCGGCGTCGTAATCCAGGACACGATTTTCGAAGTAGATGACTTCTTGTATA